>DATGJE010000001.1:0-23303 GCA_035295305.1 Candidatus Acidiferrales bacterium
TTGGCGGTTTTCTTGCCGCCGACGCTACCAGAATAGGCAGTAATCTCGGAATCGGGAATGGGTTTATCACAGTGTGGACATTTGAACATGCTTCTTTTTTATAACAAGGCTTGCTGTTTGTCAAGGGTTTGCGAGAGAAAATGAAGGGCAAGGCTCCTTCCTTACCCTTCGTTACTCATCGCATTCTACCGGGAGAACAGGTAGACGTAGAGATGGCGGAGTTCCCACCAATAAAGCATAACCATACCTGCAAGGGCATGAATGCGATGTACGGCGCGGGTGATACGAGGTAATTCTCTATCGAGGTTCACCTTGTTGATCCTTTGGGCAGCGTTTTGGGCACTGTCCGGCGAGTTGTACTTCTACTGGGCCTCTAACTTCGAGGCTCTGCCATCTTTTCTACGACTTGGAGGCTTATTTTGTAAATTGTTTGTTTTTTGAAAAACATGCTCAAGGGAGTCATCTATATATTTCCCCTTTTTTGGATCTGGTGCTCAGTCAAGTATGGCCAAACTGTCCGAGCCAGAGCGCAGGAAGACCCCCATTTCCTGCACCGAATTGGAACAGTAGCGCATCTTTTTTCAGCTATTTTCGCAGTCCAACTTCTAAGTCTTTTGTTTGCAAATGTGCGCTCTGGCCGCCGAATTGCCCCTAACGTGCCGGGGTAGTCTAGTCATTTCGTTCGGGCGCGAGACATTACAAGTCTCCGCTGTGGACATCCAGGGGAGGGGGAACTCTCGATGCGAATCTCTCGAAATCCGGCGATTTTGGCGGCCGTGGTGTGTCTGGCGGCCCTGATTGTAACCCCGGTGGCGTTGGCCGGGTCAGTGAACATGACCTTGAACGGCCCGAACACAACGATTGTGGTCAGCGGCACGTATGCCGCGGCGGTCCCGACGATTGCGAATTTTTCCGCACCGAACGGCGATTACACCATCACGTTCACGCTGCCGCAGAACCCGTCGTCGCTCGCTTCATTCCAATCGTTCCAGGGTGGCTTTGATGTCAGTGGGGATCTCACATTCGATCTCAATAATTCCGTCACTACAACCATGTTTTCCGGCGTCACGCTCAACTTCTTCGACACCCTCAATGGCGACCTGGGCGGCTTCGCTTTCTGCCTCGATGCTGCGTGCAATACGGAGTGGAATCTGTTCGGCGGCGCCCTGTTCAACAACAACGACACGAATCCCACCTTCCTGACGGGGCCAATTACCATCGATCAAACGCTCAGCGGGTATTTTGTGGGCGGCGCGGGGCCTTTCCCGTTCGGCGTTGCCCCGTCTGCTACTCCTGAACCGTCTTCGCTGCTTCTGCTCGGGACGGGCTTGGTAGGACTGTTTGGTTGGGGACGACGGAAGTTCTTGGCGTAAGAAATCCACAGACTATTTTTGCGAAAGCCGGGCCGTTCAGGTCCGGCTTTTTTGCTGGGGACTCGAAGTCTAGTCGCGCCCTAATTTCGAAACGCATCTCCGTTTCTCGATGTAAGGGGCATTTAAGCCTGACGAAACGCTTCTTTTGCCTGCTTTCTTCCGCGCCACAGCAGCGCGGCTCCGACAATGATCGAAGCGAGAGCAGCCGCCTGCGCGTTAGTCATGCCGAAAAACGACCGCGGATTGATGCGGATGAATTCGACGAGAAACCGCGCGATGCCGGTCAAAATTAGATATTGCGCGAACACTTCGCCTCGCGGCGGCCACATATTATTTTTGTTGGCGGAGTTCCGCTTGAACTTCTTTTGCGTCGAGTGATCGCTGACCTTCGAGCTACTCGCCGTTTCCGCGTTGGTTGCAAGCCGTGCTTGTCGTCCACCCAATTTCCATAGCCACCAAAAGATAAAAATTGCGACGATCAATTCATAGATGGGCGTGGGGTGAACTCTCTGTGTCGTTGGCACGAGCCCGTTCGGAAAGCTCATGCCCCAGGGCAGGGAAGTGGGAATTCCATAATCGCCATCGCCGGAAATCAGGCATCCAATGCGCCCGATGCCGTAACCAAGCGCCGCCGCGGGAGAGGCCGCGTCGAAGATCTCGAGCAGCGGAATGCGGTAATGCCGCGCCAACAGGACAAACGCGATGAAGCCTCCCAAGAATCCGCCAAACCAAGCGAAGCCGTATTGGCTGATCAGGATTCTCGGGTCGGCGAAAAGGTCTCGCGGCGTTTCGAGCACGTGGTACAACTTCGCGCCCACCAGTCCCGCGATGCACGGCACCGCCACCATCAGATCGGCGGGCGCCTGAATCCCGCGCCGTTGCATGTCTTTCGCCAGGACAAAATACGAAATCAGCATGGCGATGCCGACGCAGAGTCCGTAGCTTGCGAGCGTAATCGGCCCGATATGAATGAATGGCATCATGGTGAAATGCTTCCACGGCTTGCTTTTTCCGCGCAGGACACGCAACGCCGGCTTTCCGCCGGTTTACGGCGCAACCGAAATATTCCCGTAAAGCAGCTTGAGCAGGATCAATCCGCCAATCATGGCTACGCACAGACTGAGCAGCGTTCCGATCAGAAAATATTCCGCGAAGCGCACGTGCTTGAATTCCGGGTAACGCGCAATGGCTTTGGCGGTGAGGACCAGTCCCGCCGTCGCGGGCGAGCGCAGCAGCAGCGCCGTCAAAATAATAAATCGCTCGAGCCATCCGATGTACATTCCCGCATTGCGCAACTGCTCCTTGGTTTCTTCGGCGGGATGTGAATCTCCGTTGACCAGCGGGCGCGTGAGCGCGCGAATCAGATAGCCGCCGGCAAAAATAACGATGGCATAAATAGCGGCTGTGATTCCCAGTCGCGGCAAAAACCGCGCGGGAGGGAAATAGGCCAAAACCAGACTCAGGTGTTCACTAAATTGCATCATTGTGTGCAAATACTTTAAGTTGTACGAAAGCGTGCAAGCGCTACAAAGTAGCGCTCAATCAACTCTTCCACTCCCGAAGCAGCCGCAATCAGTTGCCCATAATAGCCGCGTTTCAGATTTCGCGATACGGTGGAGATATTGAGCCCCATGGCTCGGGCCGTGTCCTCGATTCTGCCATGCTCGAAGCGCGCCGCGATCGTCTTCCATTGCTGTTGCGTCATGCGCTGCACCAGCGTGTCTTGCAGTTCGTAGATCAAGTTAACGACGGAGTCAAACTCCGGGTTGTGCGTGCGAAACGCCGTCAACGCCGGTTGCTTGCGCCCGCTCCGCTTGCCCAGGCTTTCGAGCGCCTCGCGAGCCATGCGAAAGGCGGCGCCATCCAGTTCATTTACGGGCGCGGTGATGCGTCCCGCGACTTCGCCGATGCCGATTCCAACGCGCAGCGACAGCGGCTGCAAGCGCCGCCGCAAGTCCAGGAGAAGCCACGGAATCGTTTTGAGCCGCGCCGTGATGGTTTGAAATTCGTCGCCCGCGGTGACGGCATAAGGCAACAACGTGAGTTTGTGTGTGCGGTGCGCGCGTGTGGCCTGCCGCAGCCGCTCATGCAGCAGGGCAGGCAAGCGCGACCGCGAGCCAGAGGAGATAACGTCGGCGATTAAGACGCCGTAGAGTTTCTGTGTCATTGCACGATTCCATGCAAATATACGCTTTTGCACGAGCACATGCAAGTTATAATTAAAGACGTGTTACACGATTGGACGCACGCCCATCAGCTCCAGATACACTTCTCCGATGCCGCCCGTGACGTGCACTTCCACTGTGACTTTCGATTTTCCGTAGGCGTCGTTCACGTACTCGTCGCCGTCTTTCTTGAAATTGGGTGCGTCCACCGAGCCCAGACCGCCATCCACGGTTACGCGCACGCCGACGTCGCGCGGCAGTCTGATGTGCGCTTCGCCCACGCCGCCCTGAATCGACGCGGTCACGTTCTGCTTCCAGTCGCCGGTCAAATCCACGGTCGAGTTCCCCGCGCCCATCTGCACATCAAGATTCCGCAGCGTGATGCTGCTGAAATTCAGTGTCGAATTTCCCGCGCCCATCTCGACCGCCACATTCAGCGGCACGGCATTGTTCAAATGCAAGTCCCACGTGTATTTCACGCCGCCGATCGTTGTGTGAGAGGCCTCGGGTTGCATCACCATGAGCGAGCCGTTTCCGTCATGCACGCTGTAGCTGACGTCCGGTTTCCATTCGGGCACGTTGTACTTGATTGTGCCGTCGAGCAATTGTGGTGACCCGCCGGAAATATCCAACTCGCCCGCGGCCATTTGCAGGTGCACGTCCACCGATTTCGCCGCGCCCAGCGGAACAGAAACATTTTCCGTTTGCATCTCGGCCGTTCTCGCCATAGGTCCATGCCCGCTGCCAATATTGCAGCCGGAAACTCCCAGCGTCACGGCGAAGACCAAGCTGACCAGCGCCCTCGGTGCAATGTCGATCGTATTTCGCAGTTTCATCGCGTTCCTCGTTGCCGCGTCAAACGCCATTGGCAGTTTGCCGCGCGCCGTTTCCATTTCGCCTTCTGCCTCGATAACTGATAAACGGAAATTCACTCTAGAATGTTTCCTCTTGTTCGGGAAGCAATTTATTGTTTGGCCCACGAACGAATCGACGCTGCGCGATTTTTGCAACCTTTTGGTTCCGCGAGGGGTCTCATATAGTAGTAGCAGTCGCCCGCATGGCGCCGAACGCGCCTGCGAACCCTCTGGCGCAACGCCTCAGGGCAAACCCTTCGGGCCTTGGCCTCAAGGGTGAAGGGGGAAACGGTCATGAACCCAGCCGCCCCGAAATCCATTTTCAGAACCGCCCTAATTTGCGCAACGTCTCTTTGTTTTGCCGCGTTCGTTCCCTCAGCTTTCGCCCAGCGGGGCGGTTCGCACGGCGGCGGTGGCGGTTCGCATGGGGGAGGCGGTTCGCACGCCAGCGGGGGATCCCACGCCGGAAGCTCGCACGGCAGCAGCAGCGTTCATAGCGGAGGCCCCTACGGAGGCTTCGGCGTTTCTACCCATTCCGGAGGCAGCAGCCTTTCCATGGCGGGAACGTCGTCCAGCGGCGGCCACGGCTCAACCTCAGGTTTTGCTCGTCGCATGAATTTCACGGGTAATACGTTCGTCGCGCCTCCTGCCGCGGGACGGCCCGTTGAAGGCGTTGCTCGCACGATTTTCATAAACGCGCGTCCGGAATTCGAGAACACGAGCGTGCCGACAGGCCCGCGTCCCTTCGCGGCAGGGAACTATCTGTGGGAAGCGCCGCCGCAGCAACAGGCGCAACAGCGTGCCGCAGCGCCGCCTCCGCCAACTCCCGCACCGCAGCCCGTTCATCCGGGAGCAACTCAGCCGCCGTCGCCGATACGCCCGATGTCAATACCGTCGCCGATGCCGATGCAGATTCCGGGTTCTTTTCGCGCGCCCGGTCAAATGCCCATTGCGCGGCCCGCCACGATCCCCGTTTCACCGATGCCCATGCCAATTTCCCGGCCAATATCGCCGGTGACACCGCGCTCCATAGCGTCTCCCGTACGGCCAATGCTCGGCGGAAAGTTCGTCGCGCCTCCGCTGCGTGTGCCGGGTCTCGTGACGCCTGCGTCCAGACCAATCTTGTTGGGTCCGGTGCCGCCAATGAGCCATGCGCCTGTGCTGCCCGTGCGGCCGCCGTTTCTGGGCATGGCGGTCGAGCTGGGAGCGCACTGGCGGACGGTGACTCCGTTCACGGCGTTTGAAGGCACGAACGCCCGGCCTCCGCATCCGTGCATCAACACCATCACTCGCTGCGGTTTTGGCGGCGGCGTGCTGGATGGCGACGGCGATTTCGACAATGACGGTTTTGGTTTCGGGTCGTCGATATTCTTCGGCTTCTTGGGCCCGTTTGGTTTTTCGCCGTTTGGTTTTGGCTCGACTTGCATTTTCAATGGCTTCTTTCAAAACTGCTTCTTGTCGCCCGTCAATTTTTCGCCTTTCGGCTTTGGCGCGTTCGGACCTTTCGGGCTTTACGGTCCGTGGTACGGCGGCTACAACTACGCTCCCTACGGCTCGAGTTTCTTGTTCCTGCCTCCGGCAGAGAATTTGCCGCCCGCGTTCGGAGACTATCTGCCGAATACGAACTACGCGCCTTCATACATCTTCGAACCCGAACCTTTGCCTGTGCCGGAGGAAGCGCCGCCGTCGGCCAACGCATCCGAGGCGGTTCAGCCAGTCGTCAATCTCGTATTGAAAGACGGGACGGTTTTCGGCGTGACGAGCTACTGGTTGGTGAACGACCGCCTGTTCTACATCACGACGTACAAAATTCAGTCGAGCATCCCCATCGACCAGCTCGACTTGCAGAAAACCGTCGACATGAACTGGAAGCGCGGCATCGCGTTCACGTTGACTCCGCAAGCGCCGGACCAGGAGCCGCAGCAAAACCCACAGCCACAGCCGCAATCGCGATAGCAACGTTTCAGCGATGCCCTGGGGCCCTGCGCGGATCGAGAGAGACTTGATTTATTTTACAGGCTAGCTGGGCTTGCTGCAGGCGGAGCCGCTGCTGCGGCACTCTGAGCAACGGGTTCTCGAGGTAGTAGTACAACGCGAAAATCTCCAAAGTCTTCATCCAAAATATTCGAATAAATGATGAACAGCGAAATCGCACCGTTAATCACGATGCCCACGAGTAGGAAGAACACCGCGGTGAAAATTGGTCCCGGTGCGAAAATTCCCACGAACCAACCCAGCGGTAGAAGCACCACGACGTAGGCAATTACCGCATACACGATCGTGCGCCACGTAAATGTCCACCACACGCGTAAGCCGCGTCCGGCGGTTACTGCTAGTCTCTCCGTAGTTCCCGCGACTGATGACGAAATCAGCGCAATGCGAAACCGCTGGAACCGCCTCCGCAAAACGTAATGAATCCCGAAGATACCCACCAAATAGGTCAGAACATAACCTTGCAGCCGCGCCACCCAAATGAAAACTGTCGCGGATACCAAAACGTCCTGGTACACGACGCGTAGCCAGTACGCCACGCAGAAACTCAAAACAGCAACAACTAGCGTAGTCGGCCAGAAATACGCCCACCAGATGCGCAGTCCGTGATTGAGCGTTGGCTGAATGTAATTCGAGGGCGGAGCGGCAGCGCTCGCTACCGCAGGTGCATTGAACATCGATGGAGCGCTGAGCATGGTGATTTCGGCGGATTCTGCACGACGTTAACGGGAAAGTCAACTACATCCAAATTACCCGGCGAGTTCTGCCTTGCTCTGCGCGGGAGTATTGCAGTGAGGGGCGGCTGGGCGGGATCTATCGAATCGCGGAAACCAGAGTCGCCGAGAATTCTTTTCGTGTCGCGCGTGTACGCCGCCGCAGAATTTCGTCTACTTTGGCGACCAGCGCGTCGCGAGTATACGGTTTTTGCAGGAACGCTCCGTCTTCGAGCAGCGGCCCAGCTTTCTTGTCATGTTCAAGGTAGCCGGACATGTAGACAATCTTCACGCCAGGACGGATGCGCTTAACTCGCTCCGCAAGTTCCGGCCCGCGCAGTTTCGGCAGCACGATGTCCGTCACCAGTGCATGGATGGGCTGCCGCAAGTCTTGCGCGATGGCCAGCGCGTCCGCGCCATTTTCCGCGGTAAGCACGTTGTACCCGGCGGTTCTTAGAAACTCAGACGCGAGTTCCAGCACGGCTTCTTCATCCTCAACAATCAGCACGGTCGCGGACCGTTTGCAGCCGTTCGACGGTTGTTTCTCTGCGCACTGTGGTGCCACGGGTGCCTCCACTCGCGGCAAGTAAATCTCAAATCGTGTGCCTCTCCCGGGTTCTGAGCCCACCCAGATGCCGCCATTGCTCTGGTTGACCACGCCGTATACGGTCGCGAGACCCAGTCCCGTTCCTTTGCCAGCTTCTTTCGTGGTGAAAAACGGTTCAAAGATGTGCGACTTTGTGGCCGCGTCCATCCCGCATCCCGTGTCCGTGACGGCAAGCATCACGTATTCGCCGGGGCGAATCGGGCTCCGTGCGCCTGCGAACGTGTCACTGACGGTCGAATTATAGGTTTCTATCGCTAGCTTTCCGCCGTTAGGCATGGCGTCCAACGCATTCACAACCAGATTCATGATCACTTGCTCGATTTGTCCGGGATCCGCCTTCAGCCGTCCCAGAGACGCGCCCGGACGGAAAGAGAACTCGATGTCTTCGCGAACCAAGCGCTTTAGCAGCTTACCCATTTCCGATACGGTCGCGTTCAAATCGAGGATTTGCGGCTGGAGCACCTGCTTGCGCGAGAATATCAGCAATTGACGCGTGAGCGCGGCCGCGCGATCCGCCGCTTTCGCGATTTGCTGGCTGCTGCCGCGAAGCGGTTCGGCGGGATCCATGCGGTCCAGCAACAAATCGCTGTGCCCCTTTATGACGGTGAGCAAGTTGTTGAAGTCGTGCGCCACTCCGCCCGCCAGACGTCCCATCGCTTCCATTTTTTGCGATTGACGCAGTTGCCCCTCGAGCTCTTCGCGCTGACTTTGGTTTCTCTGCAGCGTTGTCCGCATGCCATCGAAAGCGCGCGTCACTTGCGCCACTTCGTCTCCGCCGTCTGCCTCCAGCGGATACGTAAAGTCGCCTTGCTCCAAAGCTTGCACGCCACCGACAAGCGAAGCTAACGGCCGCGTAAACGTATCGGAAATCAGGAACACGAGCGCCGCTCCCACGATCGCGGCGACCAGAAATAATCCGAGCAGCAGGCGGTTCAGCCGGTTTAGGAAGTCGGTTGTGCCATCGTACGATTTCAACACGATCAGGCTTATGCCGTTCATACCGGCGGTCAAATCTTTCGAGCTCGCGAGATATTTCTCGCTGCCAATCCGGAGAAAATTGGGAACTGTTCCACTGCCCACCTGCTGCTCGAGATTGTCCTCGTCGAGCGGGGCAAGCGTGCTGACGATGATGGTTTTTCCATAGCGGAACGCTACTTCACTGGACGAAATCCGGCGCAGTTCGTTGACGGCATTGTCATCGATCGCCCGTCCAACGACCACCGTGCCCAGTCGCGCATGGTGTTGATCTGCGTCGCCGAAGACTGGCCGCACGACAACTTGATATAGCTGCTGGCCGCTGAACCACCAACCGTCTGCTTGTTTACTATGGAAAGATTTTTGCAGCAGGGTTTCCGCCGTATTCGCGGGGAATTCTTCCCCTGCCGTGTGCAGAGCGACGACTTTGCCGCTCGCATCCGCCAGCAGGAACAGGTTGCAGTCTTCCGACTGCCACGGATCTTCGCTGGCCTCTTGAATCGTGGTCGCGTCCCCATTGCGCATCATGGCCAGTGCCGCCAGCAGGTCAGCCTTGTGTTGCAGCGCAATTTCGTGCTGATGCTGCATCACCTGGAACGTCATGATGGTGTTACTGGCCTCTTCCTCGATTTGGCGTTGCGCCTCGGCTTTTGCCGTGCGGCCAACAATAAGCAACGCTCCGCACGTCAGGCCGCTGGTGATCAGGATCAAGGAGACGAGGAATTTCGTTCGGAGCCTCAGGTTTAATCGCGCCTGAACCGCGCGAAACAGCGCGAGGCTCGGTGGTGCGAGGTAATTGGTCCAGAAAGCAACGATGGCCGGGAAAACTTGCGTCCGCAGTGCCAAATGCGCGTTCCGGGGAACGCGCCCGATCCACGCCATTGCCGCAGAACTGCTCGCGTAGACCGAATCCCCGCAGCGTTGCAATAGGCGCGCTGCTGTCTGGCCTATGGACGTGATGCAACCGTGGGCTGTGGCCACGGTCGTCATGCAGAGTAGCGCGATCCCCGGCGTTATGTCAGTCCCCGCAGCCCGGCGCACTTGCCGTAAAGCCTTCCGAATGTGCGCACTGGAGGTCTGGACGAACGGCGGCAGCTTCATCCTTCGAATGCGAAGCCTTTCGGCCATTTTTCGAGACACCCCGAACATGTTTTCCTTCGCCAATGAACTGTTATTCGCCTTTTGTGAATGTACTTTTTGGGGAGTGTGCCAGCAATGGAGCGGGGGTACTTAGACGATGTACCAGTAGTACTACGCCCTTTTACCTGTGCCTCAAAGTATTTTGATTCAGTAGGTTAGGCTAAAGGAAAGCAGGTGCACGTACTACACAATCCCAAGCTCAAAGAGGCAAGCAAGTAAGATCAATGCATCGTGAGCTTTGGCCCCCACCAGCGCCTCCAACGGAAAACGGCGAATTTCCAAATGGGCCAACAGGGTTCCGATCGCGCGAGCCATCCTATGAAGAGAAGAATCTCAGGTTCTTCCCCCGAGGGCGGCGTCGAGCCATCGTTGCGCGATTTCGCGTTGCGGCGCATACGCCTGCCAGACGTTGGCGGCCCATTCGCGAACGAGCTTGGCGTGCTCTTCGGGAGTTTGCGCGCCGCGCAAGTTTGCAATAGTCATCGACCCGCGCTGTGCGAGAGTTTGTGGACGTTCGATTTTCGCCGGGCCGCTCAACCAACGGGGAATTGCGGCATAAATTTCACGCTTGCCGCCGCGCTCAATGCCGCAGCACATGCGCGTCAAATGCGCCGCGTACGACTTCGCGGAGCTGCAGTAACGGGCGGGATGCTGAAGGCAATAAGCGTCGACGAGCAGCTCGTGCGTTGCGCCATAACGAGGATCGCTGAAATCGCGCGCTCCCAATTCGTTGAACAGCGCCTCGCACCCGGCGTTTCCGCCTTCGATTTGCGCTCCGCATTCAGAGCACCGCGCCTCTAATTTCTTCTCGTCGCGTCCATCCATATTTGTGTAGGCTCCCGTTGAAGTATATTCTAGCTGTAACTCCCCGCTTCTGAACTGTCGGAATCTTTCAGCTTCCGTCCGTCCGATCGGTCACTCTCGACTCTCTAAATTGACTGTTCGTTTCCGCAACGCCATCCTCCGTAATCGCACAGATTCTGCTCGGCAAATCTCTCCCTCGGCTATCCAAGCTATTGATTTTCTTCCCGTTTACTCGGATGCTGTCTCGGAACTCAACCTGCGTAGGCACTTCGAGACAAGTGGAGGTGTGCGCTCATGGCAACTTTTTGGCAGGATTTGCGTTACGGCGTGCGAATGCTCGTCAGATCGCCGGGCTTTACAGCGGTCGCCGTCCTCACTCTCGCGCTCGGCATCGGTGCCAACACCGCCATCTTCACCGTAATCAATTCAGTTTTGCTCAACAATTTGCCTGTGCCGCACCCCGAGGAGCTCGTTCTTCTGACGAATCCGGACGAACAGGGCGGCGGAATCGGCTTTAATGACGGCGTGCGCGACGTTCTGACGTATCCCGAGTTTCAAGACATCGCGCACCACAATACAGTCTTCTCAGGAATTCTCGCCGCCGACAGTTCCACAAGTCCGTTCCCTGTGGAGGTGGAGGATGCTGGGAAGGATGCTGGGAAGGATGCAGCTTCCGATGCCGCTCCAGCGGAAGTGGAACTCGTCAGCGGCTCCTATTTTTCCGTGCTGGGCGTAAACCCGATTCTCGGCCGTGCGTTCACGGCGGAAGTGGACAAGCTGCGCGATGCGAATCCCGTTGCCGTGATTAGCTACGGATTCTGGCAGGCGCGTTTCGCCGGCGCGAGCGATGTGATTGGACGAAAGATCCGCGTCCTGCAAACGACTTACACGGTCGTGGGCGTCACGCCGCCGCAATTCCACGGCGAGACAAGCGGCGCAAATCCCGAAGTTTTTGTGCCGCTCAGCATGCAAAGCGAAATCCTTCCCGGCCGCGACTACCTTTCGCCGGAGACCGATCCATTCGAAAAGACCGAATGGCTTCAGGTGATTGGCCGTTTGAAGCCGGGCGTCAGTCTGACGCAGGCACGCGCTGCGATCACCGTGGAATTTCAGCAGATGATGCAAGCGCAAGCGGCGGGAATGTCTGCGCAACATAAGCAGAACTTTGTGAAGCAAAGCCTTGCTGTGACGGAAGGCGGCCGCGGCGCTTCCACCCTGCGCGGTGATTTCGGCAAGCCGCTCGAGATCCTGATGGCGGTTGTAGGGCTGATTCTGCTGATCGCTTGCGCGAATATCGCCAATATTCTTCTGGCGCGGGCTACAGCGCGACAAAAGGAAATCGCCGTGCGTGCTGCCCTTGGCGCAGGAGGCCTGCGTCTGTTCCGCCAGATGCTCACAGAAAGCATTTTGCTCGCGGCGATTGGCGGTGCGGTCGGGCTTTTGTTCGCGGACTGGGCCGAGGTTGCGCTCCTTCGCATGGTTTCTGCCGGAGCAGGGCAGGTTCCCTTGGATCTGCATCCGAACGCGAAAATCCTTGCGTTCACGTTCGGAGTTTCCGTGCTCACGGGAATCCTTTTCGGACTTGCGCCGGCTTTTCGCGCGATGCGGGTGGACCTCAATTCTGCCTTGAAATCCGCAGCTCGCGGTTTTTCGGGCGACTCATCTCGCCCCGGGCGCATGCCGATCGGCAAAAGCCTAGTGGTTGTGCAGGTGGCGCTGTCGCTCTTGCTTCTGGTGGTCGCGGGACTTTTCGTGCGCAGTTTGCGCAATCTGTCGGAAGTGAATTTAGGTTACGACCGCGATCATATCGTGCAGTTCAGCACGAACGCCTTGACATACGGCTATGCGCGAGCCGAAGTCGTTCCTGTTTACGAACAGATATTGCAGCGCCTTCGCGCCATTCCCGGCGTACGCGGTGCGAGTCTTTCGGATAATGGTCTTCTGAGCGGCACGGATTCGCAAGACCACTTCGCATTGGAAGGAGAAGCCAAGCCGCGTGATGACGAAAGGGCGAGATATGACATGGTAGGGCCGGACTTTTTCGCGGCCGCCGGCATTCCGATCCTCCAGGGCCGGGGCATCGGCCCGCAGGACAGCGGCAATGGCGCGCGCGTTGGCGTCATTAATGAGACATTCGCTCGGCGATTGTTCCCGAAGTCGAATCCCATCGGCAAACGCGTTTTTGTGCACGAGTCCAGTAATCCGTTCGATTTTGTGATTGTCGGCGTCGTCGCGGATTCAAAACACGGCAGCGTGCGCGAAAAACCATTCCCGCGTTTCTACGTGCCGTTTTTCAATCCCGTAGGAAAGGACTGGCCCGCGCGCGTGACGTTTGTGGTTCGTACGTTCGGCTCGACATCTGGCGTCAGCTCTTCCATTCGCGCCGCAGTAAAGAGTACCGCCGCCAATCTGCCGCCCGTGACACTGGAAACTTTGGATCAGAGCCTCGCGGATTCGCTCGCGACCGACCGAATGATTACCGAACTCTCCGGAGCGTTCGGGGCGCTTGCCATCATTTTGGTCTGCATCGGCCTTTACGGAATCATGGCCTACGCCGTCTCGGGGCGCACCAACGAAATCGGCATACGCGTCGCGCTCGGCGCGCAACGGAGCAACGTGCTGTGGCTGATTCTGAAAGAATCTCTGCTGCTTGTGGTGATGGGCGTCGTTATCGGCGTGCCGATCGTATTCGCGGCGGGCAACTGGATTTCCAGCTTGCTCTTTGGAGTGAAACCCGCCGATCCGCTGGCGCTGGCTCTGGCGGCTCTCTTGATGTTCGTGGTCGGCATGGCGGCTTGCTACATTCCCGCGTCGCGCGCCATGCGCGTGGATCCAATGGTCGCGCTGCGATACGAGTAAAGATGGGTTTGTAGCTCAGGTCTTTAGACCTGAGTTTCGCGACGCAAAGCCGAAGGCCTGACGCTAAAAAAACTGAGCTACATGTAAGGAGGGGGCATATGAACACCCTGCTGCAGGATTTGCGCTACGCGTTACGCCTGCTCGCGAAGTCGCCGGGTTTTGCGGCCGTGGCTGTGCTTACGCTGGCGCTCGGCATCGGCGCAAACACCGCCATTTTCTCCGTCGTGAACAGCGCGTTGTTGCGTCCGCTCGCGTACCCGCAACCGCAGCAGCTTTACCTTGTTCGCGAGATTGTGCCGCAACTGGCGAAGTTTTATCCTACGCTCAGCGCAAATCTGCCGGACTTCCGCATCTGGCAGAAGCAAGTCCATGTGTTCACCAACGTGGCCATTGCGGAAACGACGAGCGCCGATCTGACTGGCGCGGGCGGAGCGGAATTCATCCGCGGCATGCGCGTTTCGGCGAATATTTTCGAGCTGTTGGGAGTGCGTCCGGCGCTCGGCCGCACATTTCTACCCGAAGAAGATGAATCGGGGCGGGGCCACGTGGTGATGCTTACCGACGCGTTCTGGCGCGACCGGTTTCATGGCGATCCCTCCGTCGTGGGGAGAAGCATTACCCTCGACGGCGTGCCTCACGAGATCGTCGGCGTGCTCGCTGCGTCATTTCGCTTTCCCCCTGTTCCCCCGTCGATGGGCGGCGCTAAAGATTACGCGCGTATCGCGTTCTTCCAGCCGCTCAATGGGCCGAAAGATTACGAGACAGGGCTTATTGGCGAATTCGATTTCATTGCCATTGCGCGGCTGCGGCCAGATACGACCGAGTCGCAGGCGCTCGCGGAATTGAACGTGGTGCAGGCGCAAATTTCGAAGCAGGCCGATGACAACATGCCCATGAAGGGCGTGCTGCTGCCTCTTGAAGAGGAAGTCGTAGGGCCGGCGCGAAGCGGGCTAATATTCCTGCTGGCAGCCGTCGGCGCGGTCCTGCTGATTGTTTGCGCGAACCTCGCCAGTTTGTTGCTGGCGCGCGTTCCCGGCAGGATGCGCGAAGTGGCGATTCGCTCCGCGCTTGGCGCGACGCGAGGGCGCGTGATCCGCCAGCTGCTAACAGAGACTTTTCTCCTGAGCTTCGCGGGCGGTGCGTTGGGAATTTGGCTGGGCGGTTTTGCGCTGCGATGGTTCGTGAGCGTCGCGCCCGCGAGCCTTCCGCGCGTGAATGAAATTTCCATCGACGCGCGAGTCCTCGGATTCGCGCTGGCGATTACCATTGTGACCGGCATTCTTTTCGGTATGCTTCCCGCGTGGCGCGTCAGCCGTTCGCAGCCCATTGACGCGCTCAAGTCCGGCGCGACGGCAACCACGGAGAGCCGCCGCACTCGCCGGCTGCGCGAGGGCCTGGTTGGTTTCGAGGTGGGCGTTACCACTCTCCTTCTGATTCTTGCTGGATTGCTGGTCGCGAGTCTTGGGCGCGTGCTCAGTGTTCGTGCGGGATTCGATGAGGGCAATGCGCTCTTGGCTGGCGTTGATTTGCCTCAGCAAAGCTATAACAAACCGGCGGACCGCTTGCGCTTTTATGACGAAGTTCTGGCGGGCGCGCAATCGCTTCCCGGCATTCGCGCCGTAGGGTGGGTAAGCATTCCTCCCCTTGGCGGGCAGGGCTCCGTCACCGGAATCAACTTGCCCGGCCCGCAAAAGCCGGGCGCGGAAACTCCGGTCGCGAACTACCGTCCGGTGAGTCCGGATTATTTTTCCGCCATGGGCATCCCGCTGGTGCGCGGCAAAATTTTCAGTCCCTCCGACCGCGACAGAAAAGTCGTTGTCGTGTCCCAAAGCGTCGCCGATCGTTTCTGGCCCGGCCGCAATCCCATCGGGCAGATGTGCGTTACTTACTGGGGTCCCCCAATTCCGGCCGAAGTCGTCGGAGTCGTAGCTGATATTCGCACGGTGCGGTTGGACGAGCCTCCGCTGATGATGGTGTATGTGCCGGAATGGTTCAACGCTTTCTCCGTTCCATCGGGCGCGACGATCGTTCTGCGCACAGCGTCGGATCCGGCGGCTTCAGCTGCGGCAGTTCGCGAGCTGATTCATAAGACGGACGCGCAGGTGCCCATCACCTCGCTTGAACCTATAAAGCAAATCGTTTCGCAGTCCGTGGATGCGAGGCGATTTTCCATGTTTCTCACCATGGCCTTTGCGGTGTCGTCGTTGCTGCTCGCTTCGCTGGGAATCGTCGGCGTGATTGGATATTCCATTGAGCAACGCCGCCACGAATTGGGAATTCGCATGGCGTTGGGCGCCGAACTGCAGGACTTGCTTCGCATGGTGATCCGTCAAGGGATGGCGCCGGTCCTAACTGGTTTGGCTGCGGGCGCGGTAGCTGCCATTTTTGTGGGCCGCCTGATCGGCAGTCTTCTTTTTGGTGTTAGTTCGTATGATCCGCTGACCCTCGCCGTTGTGACGGTTGTCGTTTCCGCGGTATCACTGGCGGCGTGCTATATTCCCGCGCGTCGCGCGATAAAACTAGATCCCATGGTCGCGCTGCGTTATGAATAGTTTGTAACTTATGTCCCGCCTGCCCTGAGGCAGGAAGGGTTCGCGCGGACTTCACGCGAACTGGCATGAGGCCATTGCACGGGAACCCTCACGTCAGCCCACACAGAACGTGTTAGGGGCCCGTTCGCTTCGTTCAGGACAGGCGTGGACTGCGAGACGCGAATGCTGAACACGCTCCTGCAGGATATTAAATTTGCGCTGCGCATGTTGCGCAAGTCGCCGGGCTTCACGGCCGTCGCGGTGCTCACTCTAGCGCTCGGCATCGGAGCAAATACCGCCATTTTTACGGTTGCGGACGCGCTCTTGCTCAGGCCGCTCCCGTATGCGAATCCGCAGCAGCTGATGATGGTTTACGAAACAAGTATTACAAACCGCGGTGAAGAAAGCGTCTTCTCCTATCCGTACTTTGCGCGATTGCGGGACCAAGAGCATTCGTTCTCGGGGATTTCCGCTTTTGCCAGCGACGATTTCGACATGACCGGACGCGGAGAGCCGCGGCAAATTTCCGCTGGACGGGTGAGCTGGAATTTCTTCGACGTGCTCGGCGTGCGGCCGTTGCTCGGACGGAATTTTTTTGCCAGCGAAGGACAGCGCGGGAGCAATCGCGTACTCATGCTGAGCCATCAGTTCTGGATCAGCGAGTTCGGCGGTGCGCGCAACGTGATCGGGCAGAGCCTGATGCTCAATTCGCTCGGTTACACCATTGTGGGAGTGCTACCCGCGAATTTTGCTTTTACACCCCTCGGCAACGACACGCAGATTTGGATTCCACGCGAATTTGAGCTGAATATCGCCACGCCGGCGCACATTCAAGCCGGCATGGGATATCTGGAGGGCATAGCGCGCTTCGCTCCGGGCGTGAGCATCGAACAGGCACAATCCGAAATGGATATGCTGCATAAGGAATATTGCCGCGATAATCCGACGCGGCCAGACGCCAATCCGAAATGGCCGTCGGCCGTCACGCCGCTGCAAACGATGATCGTGGCGAACATCCGCGTGGCGGTGCTGATTCTGATGGGCGCCGTGGGAGTGGTGCTGCTAATCGCATGCGCGAACGTGGCGAGCCTGCTGCTGTCGCGCGCGCTGAAGCGTAAGAAAGAAATTGCGGTGCGCACAGCGTTGGGCGCGCGCCGAGGCGTGATTGTGCGGCAATTGCTGGTGGAAAGCTTGCTGCTGGCGGCGATTAGCGGCGTAATCGGAATTTTTGCCGGGTACGCCGGAACGCGCGGGCTGTTGGCGTTGAATCAAGATGCGGTTTCGCAATTGAGCGGCGGCATGGCGATGGACTGGCGCGTGCTGTGCTTCACCGTAGCGATTTCACTGCTGAGCGGTGTCCTTTTTGGGCTGGCTCCGGCGCTGCAGCTTTCCAAGACGGATCTGAATTCCGTGCTGCGCGACGAAGGGCGCGGGAGCACGGGCAGCAGCCGCGTCGCAAGTTCCCAAAATTTGCTGGTCGTGGCGCAAGTGGCGCTGTCGATGATTTTGCTGATTGGCTCAGGGTTGCTGATTCGAAGTTTTCTGCAATTGATGAATGTCAATCCGGGATTCGATCCCAGGAATGTCTTGACGATGCGCATAAATCTGCCGCCGTCGAAATATGGAACGAACGCGCAGATGGTTTCGTTTTACAACGAGGTGCTGCGGCAAATGCAGTCATTGCCGGGCGTGCGCGCCGCGGCGATCTCGTCGGCGCTGCCGCCGACTCCCACGCGGTCTGCGCCCATCCTCGCCGAGGGTCAGCCGGTCGTGCCGCTTCCGCAGCGGCCGGGCGTTAATATCGAGACGATTAGTCCGGACTATGCGAAGGTGTTGCGCGTGCCGCTGGAGCGCGGGCGCGAGTTCACCGCCGAGGACAATCAAACCACGCCTACCGTGACGATGGTGAATCAGGCGTTCGTGCGGCGCTACTGGCCGAATGGAAATCCGATAGGAAAACATATTTGGCTTGGCACGATCGCGACGCCGGTCGAAGTGGTGGGCGTGTTCGGCGACGAGAAGAACAACGGCATTAGCCGAGAGCCTGCTCCGGAGATGCTTCTTCCATTCCCGAATCTCCCTTGGTCGCATCTGCGATTGAGTTTGCGTAGTGCGGGCGGAGATCCGATGGCGCTCGTTCCAGCGGTGCGTCAGCGACTAGCGCGTATCGATAGCGTTCAGCCCATCACTGAGGTGCAAACGCTCGAGCAGATACTCGCCCAGTCGCGCGCGCAATCGAAGTTCACCGTGGCGCTCTTCGGGATTTTCTCCGGCGTGGCGCTGCTGCTGGCCATCGTCGGAATTTACGGCGTGATTTCCTATGCCGTTGCGCAAAGGATGCACGAGATGGGCATTCGCATGGCGCTCGGCGCGGACAAGAAAGATATTTTCAGGCTCGTGATCGGCCGCGGCCTCAGGCTTGCCGGCATCGGAATTGCGATCGGGCTCGTCGCGCCTTTCACGCTCACGCGCCTGATGTCGAGCCTGCTTTACAAAGTCCGCCCAGCGGATCCGCTGGCGATAATTGGCAGCGCGATTTTATTTTTGGCCGCGGCGCTTCTCGCCAGCTACATCCCCGCGCGCCGCGCTTCTCGCACAGACCCAATGATCGCCCTGCGCTACGAATGACGTTGTAGCTCAGGTCCCGTTCACCCTGACAGCGGAAGGGCCGAGCGTCTTCTGCTCGGCTGACCTGAGGCTTTGAGCAGCTGACGCACTACCGCCCGAGCAAATGCCTCACGTCAGTCCCGATATACAGCGTCGGGACGGGACGTGAGCTACAGCGGCCGGGCCGCGCGTGGAACATATTTGCGACAGAGTGCGTATCTCAATGTGCATCAACGAAACGGCACGGCAATCGCGCGCCACTCTGAGCTGAGGTGAATCAAACATGGGGACATTGCTTCAGGATTTGCGTTACACCATGCGCATGCTCGTGAAGTCACCGGGTTTCACCGCCATAGCTGTTTTGACGCTGGCGCTCGGTATCGGTGCAAACACCGCGCTGTTTTCCGTCGTCAACGGCGTGCTGCTTAACCCGCTCCCGTATCCTCAACCCAGCCAGTTGGTCGCGCTCTATTCGCGCACCACGCAATTTTCGGAGTCTTCCATCTCCTATCCCAATTTTCTCGACTGGCAGCGCGATAACCGCTCCTTCGCCTCTCTGGGCGCGTATCGTGGCGACGATTTCAATCTCACCGGCACGGGCGAACCCCAACGCCTTAAGGGCGAGATGGTCTCCGCCGAGTTTTTTCAAATCCTGGGTGCGCAACCCGTGATGGGCCGTCTATTCAACGCGGGGGATGATCACGCCGGCGCGGCTCCTGTCGTCTTGGTCAGCGAAGGATTCTGGCGACGCAAGTTCGGCGCTTCACGGCAACTGCTGGGCCAGTCGCTTTCTCTGAACGGCACTCCGTACACCGTGGTTGGCATCATCCCCGGCAGCTTTTACTTCCGCGGAAACAATTTCCGTCTCTCCGACGTTTACGTGCCGCTCGGCCAGTGGACCGATCCGACTTTTCTCGACCGCCGCGTTGGCATGGGCCTCGACGCCGTGGGCCGCTTGAAAAACGGCGTCAATATCTCCCAGGCGCGCAGTGACATGGACGGCATCGCGCAAAGTTTGGCGAAAGCCTACCCGGACGCCGATAAAGGCAGCGGAATTTCCTTGTTTCCCTTGAAGCAGGACATGGTCGGCGACGTAGCGTCGCTTCTTTACGTTCTGCTCGGAGCGGTGGGATTCGTTTTGCTGATTGCCTGCGTGAACATTGCCAATCTCCTCCTCGCGCGCTCGACTGGCCGCACGCGCGAATTCGCCATTCGCGCGGCCCTGGGCGCCAGCCGAGGACGCGTCGTCCGCCAGTTGCTCACTGAAAGCATTCTGCTCTCCGTCGGCGGAGGCCTTCTTGGCTTGTTGCTCGCTGCATGGGGAACGCGCGCTGCCATTCGCGTGCTGCCCCAGGCTTTGCCGCGCTCTGGCAGCGTGGGACTCGACACCCACGTGCTGCTGTTTACGCTCGGTGTTTCGCTTTTCGCCGGAATTTTGTTCGGACTCGCGCCCGCGCTCAAGGCTTCGCACTCCAATCTGCACGATGCTCTCAAGGAAGGCGGCCGCGGTTCGAGCGGTGCGCGCCACCGCATGCAAGGAGTCTTCGTCGTCGCCGAAACGGCGCTGGCCCTGATTCTGCTCGTTGGCGCAGGCCTGATGATTCGCAGCCTCGTGCAGCTCTGGAAAGTGAATCCCGGCTTCAATCCGAATAATCTGCTCACTTTCAATGTCGCGTTTTCTCCCGAGATGATGAAGGCCCCGCCGGATCAACTGCGCAATGAAGCGGTCCAGTTGGATTCCGCGCTGGAGTCAATTCCGGGCGTGGAATTCGCCTCCGCCACGGCCGGCGGCACGCCCATGCAGGGAGATTCCGAGCTGCCTTTCTGGCGCGCGGATCAGCCCAAGCCTGCCAGCGACAACGATATGGCCTTCGCGCTCTTTTACCTCTGCGATCCCGATTACCTGAAGGCTATGGGAACACCTCTCCTGCGTGGCCGCTTCGTCAACGCGCAAGACACCATCCGTTCCACGCCGGTCATCGTCATCGACGAGAATTTCGCCAAGAAGTACTACCCCGGCCAGAATCCCGTCGGCCAGCGCGTCAATCTGGGAATTCTTGGCGTGCAAGCGGAAATCGTGGGTGTCGCCGCACATGTGAAACATTGGGGGCTCGACGAGAACGCGAAATCGCCCGTTCTCGCGCAGCTTTACTTCCCGCTGCTGCAGGTCCCGGACAAGTTCATGCCGCTGATGGCGAAGGGGACTGACTTCATGATGCGCACGCGCGTTCCGCCCTACACCGTTCTTCCGGCGATCCGCCACACAATCGAGCAGATGAGCAGCCAGCAAGTGATCTACGGCGTCCAAACGATGGACGAAGTTATTGCTGATTCTCTCGCCGCGCGACGCTTTGGGATGATCCTTCTTGGCGTTTTCGCAGCGCTTGCCTTGATTCTGGCCTGTGTTGGAATTTACGGCGTGATTTCCTACCTCGTAGGCCAGCGCACGCACGAAATCGGTGTGCGCATCGCGCTGGGAGCGCAGCGCCGCGACATTCTTCGCCTCGTGCTGGGTCAGGGCGCGAAGATGGCGCTCATCGGCGTGGCCGTCGGCGTCGCTGTAGCGCTCGGGCTGACTCGTCTGATGGCCAACCAGCTCTTCGGCATCAGCGCGCACGATCCGCTCACGTTTGCCTGCATCGCGCTGCTGCTAATCGTCGTCGCGCTGGTGGCCTGTTACATTCCCGCGCGCCGCGCCATGCGCACAGATCCCATCGTCGCCCTCCGCTACGAGTAGCCCCCGCGCCGCCGTTCTTGTAGCTCAGGTCCCGCCTGCCCTGACGCAGGAAGGGTTCGCGTGCTTCCCGCGAACTGACCTGAGGTTTTTGTTCTTGTTTGTACTCTGTAGAGACGGCTTTATTCCGCCGCGAGAGATTCCCTTGATCCTCCGGTTTTCTCCCAGCAGGCAAGCATGTTTGTCTTCGCGGCAACTCACCAAGCCAAGCTTCCGCGCGGCCCTAAATTGCATCATAAAATGGGGTTGGCCACGGCGCCGCAGACGCCGATGCATCACGCGGCTGCTACCATGCCGAAAATCTCCGTTGGCGGGAAATGCAGTGGCATGATATATAGGAGTGCAACGCGGAATGCGAGACGAAAACATCCCCAATTTTGCTTCCTCAATTAGCCAGCGACAGCCTTCCTCTTTCGGCCGCGAATTGCGCTCATGGTCGCGCGATGTTGCTGTGGCGCTGGGCTTGGCGCTGGTCATTATTGTATTTCTCTACCAGCCGGTGAAAGTCGAGGGCACCAGCATGGCGCCGCTTCTGAGTGACCAGGAGCGAATTTTCATCAACAAATTTGTTTATCGCTTCGAGCCCATTCATCGCGGAGACGTGGTCGTTTTCTGGTATCCACTCGACCGCTCGCAGTCGTTCATCAAACGCGTGATTGGTTTGCCGGGACAAACGCTGGAAATCCGTGAAGGCGAGTTGTACGTCAACGGTAAACGCATATCGGAGCCTTACGTGCCGCCGAAATATTTTGACGATTCGAGCTACGGCCCCATTAAAATCCCAGCCGATGAATATTTCGTGATGGGCGATCATCGCGACAGCTCCAACGACTCGCGCATCTTTGGGCCGGTGCCGCAAAAATATATTTACGGCAAAGCGGTGTTTGCTTATTGGCCGTTTCACCAATTTGGCGAAATCTCCGCGCCATAAATCGGGCGCTGTGAATTTGATGGAATATGGGGCGTGCGAAATAGAATCGGAAGCTGGTGTAAGATGAATCTCGTCGGAGGACACACTGAAGGCGTTGCACGGAAACAGCGCGATACTCGCGCTCGAAGACGGAAGAGTATTTAAGGGACGCGCGGCGGGCGCAAGTTGCCGCTGTGGCGGCGAAGTCGTTTTTAATACCAGCCTTACTGGCTACCAGGAAGTTTTCACCGACCCCAGTTACGCCGGCCAGATTGTCTGCCTCACTTACCCCCACATCGGAAATGTTGGTGCGAATCTCGACGACGAGGAATCTGCCCGTCCGTATATCGAAGGGCTGATTGTTCGCGATTTCTCACAGGTTTCCTCGAATTGGCGCGCCAGCGAAACGGCGCAAGCGTATCTCGAGCGCTACAAAATCCCCGTGATATGGGATATCGACACGCGCGCGTTGGTGCGCCACATCCGACAGGCTGGCGCGTTGCGTGGAGTTGTATCAACCGACGCGACGCCTGCTGAAACTCTGATCGCCGAAGCGCGCGCATTGCCTTCGATGGCGGGACACGAACTTGCGAGTCAGGTGACGTGCGCGAAACAATATCACTGGGAGCGCGGGTCAATTCCATTGGCAACAAGTCCCCCGGCGGTAAGGTACGCGATGCAAGCCGCGGCGGGCGCAGGCCCGCTTTGGCAGGCAGCTGCGGCGGCGAAGATGCATCAGGAGCCTGGGGCGCGGCGCCACAACGTCGTCGCCTACGATTTCGGCATCAAGCAAAACATTTTGCGCATGCTCGTCGATCACAACTGTGCCGTCACGGTCGTTCCGGCCTCGACCTTGGCCGAGGACGTTCTGGCGCTGAAACCCGACGGTGTGTTTTTGTCGAACGGGCCTGGCGATCCCGAGCCAATCACCTTTGCCGTGCAAAACATTCAAAAACTCTTGGGGCGCGTGCCGATTTTTGGGATTTGCCTCGGCCATCAATTGTGCGGCATCGCCCTCGGCGGCAAGACTTTCAAGTTG
>DATGJE010000002.1:0-2503 GCA_035295305.1 Candidatus Acidiferrales bacterium
CCGAAGAATCGCGGAGTATGTCCCGCCATCAGTTATCGCGCTGGCGCCTGCGCGTCTCGACGAACTCGACGCGGACCGCGCGTCTCTTCGTTTTCTGCAGCGCATGATTTCGAAGCTGATGGCGTATTGGATGATTCCGGCAACATTGGTCTTGTTGTGGGCTCGCTATCTGACGGAACAAGACTTGCGCGGCAGCTTGTTGCAGATATTTTTTATTTTGCTTGCGGTGGCAATGGGCGGCTTTCTGCCCGGCAACGCGAGCAGTATATTTGTGCCGGCGCGTCGTGCGAGTGACGGGAAACGATTCATGGAATCCTCGCAAAGCGGACGTTTCACTGCGTTGACGCTTGGGGCATGTTTGGTTTTGCTGATGCTGTCGGTGGGCGCGATTCTAGGCGCTCCCCACGGAAACGGGCGCGCTCCAGGATTGAGCTCCACCAACTTTCGCCGCTGGACTGCCGACATTTTCTGGCTGGTGGGTTACGACCCGTTTCCCGATATAACGAGCGCGGGAGTTTCGGCGGCTCCCGCAGGATGGTCCGGGAAAGACGAGGATTTGAAGCTGGTGAAAGGAGCGCGGCTGCCGGATGCAAGTCTCCGCTATGCGCAAGGATCCGGCGCTTTCTTCGCGAATGCACGGATGCAGAATGCTGACCTGCGCGGAGCATACCTCTCACAGACGGATTTTCGCGGCGCCAATCTGCGGCAGGCGAATTTCAATTCAGCTGTTCTCGATCGGGCGGACTTGGCCGGCGCGGATCTTACATACGGTTCCTTGGCTGGCGCAATTCTTGTGGGTACAAGACTCGACGGTGCGAATATGTACGAAGCCAACCTGACCGATGCGCAATTGTCACGCGCGAGCTTCGAGAAGGCTGACCTGCGCGACGCCGATCTGAATAATGCAGAAATGAACCAGGCCGATTTACGCGGAGCGTATCTCGGCTCGGCAAAATTTGCAGGCGCGAAACTCGAAAACACCCAATTCAATGGAACATTTCTAGATGCCGCCGATATACGCGGCGCGGATTTGCGCGGCGCCGTTCTGCAAGGGGCCATTCTGAGCGGCGCGCAATTCAATGGCGCAAATCTCGACGGCGCTGATTTCCGCGGCGCGCTCGCGATTTCCGCGGCGCAGATTTGCTCCGCCGCGAGCCATCATGAAACGCAGATGGACGCGACTCTCGAGCAACAAGTCACGGCTCTGTGCGGTAGCGCGCACTAAGAATTGACACTTACCCCGAACGCCACGATAATCCGAATATGACCATTCGCTTCCGTGTTCTCGTTTCTCAGGATGAGGACGGCATGTTCGTCGCGGAGTGCTCCAATTTGCCCGGGTGCGTGTCGCAAGGCAAGACGCACGACGAAGCGATTACGAATATTCGGGACGCAATTGAAGGATATCTGGCCAGCCTCCAAAAGCACGGCGAGCCGATCCCGCCTTCGATCCACGAGGAAATCGTGGAAGTTAACCTGTCTTAAGCTTCCTTTTCGGTCGCAAAATTTCCCAGACAGCCACCGGCGCGGCAGCTACTACGGTACTTGCCTTGTTTATTCAAATAAAGAAAAGAACTAAAGTGCAGAGTGATGAAGCTACCTTTAGTCTCAGCAAAAGACGCTCTTCGAGCATTGGCCAAGAAGGGCTATGCAATCGACCACCAGACAGGATCGCACATCATCATCCGGCAATCGATTCCACCGTAGCGGCGTCTGACTGTTCCAAATCACAACGAAATTGCAAAGGGCACGCTTCGCGCGATCTTGAGGCAAGCAGCCATGACCATCGAGGAATTTCTGGAGTTGCTGTAGAGCCGCGATTCTTGCGCGAGATTACTTAGTTTTAGGACTTGGCGTCGCAAGTTGATCGGGGCGGGCGAATTCGAAGACGCCGTGGGGATCGTCGGCGAGCAGCAAGCGATGGGGCTCGACGAGGATTGACGTCGGCGTCAAATCCTCGCCGCTGGTCGTGAGTGTGCGGTATTTTTCGATGCGGTTGCCGTCCCTGTCGAACTTCATCAAGTCGTCGCCCAGCGCCACCCACACTTCCTCCGTCGCTGGATCCACACCGATCGCATTAATCACTTTTTGCAACTGAGGAGTCGTATTCTGCTGATCGAGCCGGTAAATCGCGCGGCGTATGGCTTGCGCCGTGGGATAGATATCAATTGTCTTGAGCGAAATCTGGTAGGCGCTATAGCCGAACGCATCGTATTTGCGGACGGTCGGTTCGGGCATGTAGCTGAACGCATAGTAAATGTGATTCGCGGGATCGCCAGCGAGGCGCCCAATATTCAGCAGACGATTTAAATCCTCATGCTCGGCCAGGTCAGAGATGTCTCCGAATTCGCGCAGATCTTTCCCAGTCATGCCGTAAACCGTGACAAGTTCGCCAGACTTCATGGCAGCGACAGCGATTTCGCCGGTGGGCAGAGCGACAACCGAGGTGGGCGCGTTCACCGGAATGGAGAGCGCCAGCCGGCCGTCGTGCGTGTAAACCTTC
>DATGJE010000003.1:0-2509 GCA_035295305.1 Candidatus Acidiferrales bacterium
CCGAAGAATCGCGGAGTATGTCCCGCCATCAGTTATCGCGCTGGCGCCTGCGCGTCTCGACGAACTCGACGCGGACCGCGCGTCTCTTCGTTTTCTGCAGCGCATGATTTCGAAGCTGATGGCGTATTGGATGATTCCGGCGACACTGGTCTTGTTGTGGGCCCGCTATCTGACCGAGCAGGACTTGCGCGGCAGCCTATTGCAGATATTTTTTATTCTGCTCGCGACGGCAATGGGCGGGTTTCTGCCCGGCAACGCGAGCAGCATATTTGCGCCAGCGCGAGGTCCGAGCGACGCGAAACAATTCACGGCGCCATGGGAGAGCGGCCGGTTCACGGCGTTGACGCTTGGCGCATGTTTGCTTTTGCTAATGCTGTCGGTGGGCGCGATTCTAGGCGCTCCCCACGGAAATGGGCGCGCACCGGGATGGAGCCCGACCAATTTTCGCCGCTGGAGCGCCGATATTTTCTGGCTCGTAGGTTACAACCCATTCCCCGATATAACGAGTGCCGTAGTTTCGACGGCTCCCGCAGGATGGTCCGGAAAAGATGAGGATTTGAAACTGGTGAAGGGTGCGCGGCTTCCGTATATAAGTCTCCGCTATGCGCAAGGGTCCGGCGCTTTCTTCGCGAACGCCCGGATGCAGAGTGCTGATTTGCGCGGAGCATATCTCTCACAGACGGATTTTCGCGGCGCGAATCTGCGGCAGGCGACTTTCGATTCAGCGGTTCTCGATCGGGCAGATTTGGCCGGCGCGGATCTTACATACAGTTCTGCGGTCGGCGCAATTCTCGTGGGTGCAAGGCTCGACGGCGCGAATATGTACGACGCCAATCTAACCGATGCGCAACTGTCGCGCGCGAGCTTCGAGAAGGCTGACTTGCGGGACGCCGATCTGAATAACGCAGAAATGAACCAGGCGGATTTGCGCGGCGCGTATCTCGGCTCGGCAAAACTTGCAGACGCGAAACTCGAAAGCGCTCAGTTGAACGGAACGTTTCTGGATGCCGCGGATTTGCGTGGCGCCGATCTGCGCAGTGCCGTTCTGCAAGGGGCCATTCTGAGCGGAGCGCAATTCAATGGCGCAAATCTCGACGGCGCTGATTTCCGCGGCGCGCTCGCGATTTCCGCAGCGCAGATCTGTACCGCCGCAAGCCACCACGAAACCCAGATGGACGCGGCTCTCGATCAACAAGTTACCGGTCTGTGCGGCAGCACGCACTAAGAATTGACACTCACCCCGAACGCCGCGATAATCCGAATGTGACTATTCGCTTCCGTGTTCTCGTTTCTCAGGATGAAGACGGCATGTTCGTCGCGGAGTGCTCCAATTTGCCTGGGTGCGTGTCGCAAGGCAAGACGCACGACGAAGCGATTACGAATATTCGGGACGCTATCCAAGGATATCTGGCCAGCCTCCAAAAACACGGCGAGCCGATCCCACCCTCCATCCATGAGGAAATCGTGGAAGTTAACCTCTCTTAAAACCTCCACTTGGGTCTCGAAATTGTCGAAAAATCCAACAGGAGCGATGGCTACTACGGTATTTGCCTTGTTTATTCAAATAAAGAAAAATCGTAAAGTACAGTGTGATGAAGCTACCTTTAATCTCAGCCAAAGACGCCCTTCGCGCACTGGCCAAGAAGGGCTATGCAATTGACCACCAGACAGGTTCGCACATCATCGTACGGCAATCGATTGCGCCGTACCGGCGTCTGACTGTTCCAAATCACAACGAAATTGCAAAGGGCACGCTTCGGGCAATCTTGAGGCAAGCAGCCATTACGATCGAGGAATTTCTGGAGTTGCTGTAAGTCGAGATGCGATTCCTGTGTGGAGTTATTTGGTCTTAGGAGTGGGCGTCGCAAGTTGATCGGTGCGGGCGAATTCAAAGACGCCGTGGGGATCGTCTGCCAG
Organism: Candidatus Acidiferrales bacterium; assembly: GCA_035295305.1. Classification (GTDB taxonomy): domain Bacteria; phylum Acidobacteriota; class Terriglobia; order Acidiferrales; family UBA7541; genus DAHUXN01. The sequence continues at coordinate 1,918 of DATGJE010000003.1, forward strand.
CAGCAAGCGATGCGGCTCGATGAGGATTGATGTAGGCGTCAGATCTTCGCCGCTGGTTGTGAGCGTGCGGTATTTTTCGGTGCGGTTGCCGTCCTTGTCGAATTTCATCAGGTCGTCGCCCAGCGCCACCCAAACTTCCTCCGTCGTTGGATCGACGCCGATCGCATTGATCACTTTTTGCAATTGCGGAGTTGTATTCTGCTGATCGAGCCGATCGATTGCGCGGCGGATGGCTTGCGCCGTGGGATAGATATCAATTGTCTTGAGCGAAATCTGGTAGGCGCTGTAACCGAACGCATCGTATTTGCGGACGGTCGGCTCGGGCATGTAGCTGAACGCATAATAAATGTGGTTCGCCGGATCGCCAGCCAGGCGCCCAATATTCAACAGGCGATTTAAATCCTCATGCTCAGCCAGGTCAGAGATGTCGCCGAATTCGCGCAGATCCTTGCCAGTCATGCCGTAAACCGTGACAAGTTCGCCAGACTTCATGGCAGCGACAGCGATTTCGCCGGTGGGCAGAGCGACAACCGAGGTGGGCGCGTTCACCGGAATGGAGAGCGCCAGCCGGCCGTCGTGCGTGTAAACCTTC
>DATGJE010000004.1:0-6358 GCA_035295305.1 Candidatus Acidiferrales bacterium
GTCCTCTTCCGATTCGCCGATGCCGAGAATTCCACCGCAGCACACCGTGATTCCCGCGTTGCGCACGCGCGCAATCGTCTGCAGGCGATCTTCGTAAACGCGCGTAGTGATGATGTGGCCGTAAAATTCCGGCGACGTGTCGAGGTTGTGATTGTACGCGGTCAGTCCCGCTTCCTTCAGCGCACTGGCCTGCGTTTCGGTGAGCATCCCCAGCGTGCAGCAGACTTCCAGATCGAGCGACGCGACACCGCGGACCATTTCCAGAACATTCTCGAATTCTTTTCCGTCGGGGACATCGCGCCATGCGGCGCCCATGCAGAAGCGCGTCGCGCCGTCGGCCTTCGCGCGTTTCGCGGATTCAAGAACAGCGGCCGGTTCCATTAATTTCTGCCGGACAATACCTGTTTTGTAATGCGCGCTCTGCGAGCAGTATGCGCAGTCCTCGGGACACGCGCCCGTTTTTATCGAAAGCAAGCGGCAGAGCTGCACTTCCTCGGGCTTGTGAAATTCGCGATGAATCGTTTGCGCCTGAAAAATCAATTCAGGGAGAGGCGAATTAAAAATGGTGCGAATTTCGGCGCGCGTCCAATCGTGACGGATTTCCATGAAGCAATACCCTCAGTCGAGATTTGGGCAGTGAGTCAGTTTGAATTTCGACTTCTTGTGTCACGATCAAGAAAATTCAAACTGACCCACTACCGAGATTTGGCAGATCTTGCTCTTATGCCAAAGCAATCAGATCGATTTCCACGCGCACGTCGCGAGGAAGGCGCGCGACTTCCACCGTGGAACGCGCGGGCGCATTCGCGGGAAAATAGCGCGCATAGACTTCATTCATTTTCGCGAAATCGTTCATGTCCTTGAGAAAAACGGTGGTCTTGACAGTCTTGTCGAGCATCGAGCCGGCGGCTTCGACAATCCCCTTGAGATTTTGCAGCACGCGATCGGTTTGCGCGGCAATGTCGCCTTCGACAAGCTGGCTCGTCGCGGGATCGAATGCCACCTGCCCGGAAATGAAAATGAAGCCGTTGGCGCGAACCGCTTGCGAATAGGGGCCGATCGCTTTCGGGCCATGCGTCGTTGAGATTACTTCTTTCACATTTCCTCCTGTGAGTTTTTATTGTTCGGCTGCGTTTCCGTTTTGATATCGAGCTCGAAAGTCAGCGGGAATGCCTTTCTGGTCGAGCCAAATTGCGAACACGCTCGACAAATCTTGATGGCATTCCTGTTCGAGCGCCACGCGAAAATCGCTGTAGCCATATTCCTGACCTCGCAAAGCATAGACCATGTGCGCGATGGCGTGCTCAAGATTTTCGCGCCCGCATTTGTCTTCGAGAGCGAAGAAGAAGAGCATAACCTTGTCGCCGCCGATTCGCAGTTGGTCTTCGGGATCGGCAGGTGTCAAGAATGCGATGGGCTTTTCCGCGGCCTTGGTGCGTTCCACGTCATAGTCTTTCAGGTTGGAGACGATCCCGGGATCCCGCGCCGTTCCTACATTGCTTGCCTCGTTCTGAAGTTGCGCGGCATAACTGATGAGGCCATCGCGTAGCGTCCAGGCCTCTGCGCGAGGAACAATCATGTGGCCAAACCATGTATTTCCCAGGGCCATGTGTTCGGACGCGTTGGCTATGCTGACCCCAAGCCAGTTCAAGAAAGATTCGTATGGCGAATTGTAGACGACGCCTGGAAGAAAGGCGTACTCGGCAGCTTCTAGGCTTGCGTAAGTTGGCGCGTCGTCGGAAAACTGAACGTCGTGGATTGCCCTCATGCTTTTCGGCAGCGGACCGAATGTCTGTGCATAGAATTTCGCCGCGACAGCAACTTTAGCTCCGGTTTGCTGCGCTTGAGCAGCTGGGATTGGTTTGAATGTCCATATCACGACTTCGCCGTCAGTTGTCGAGATTGCCTGCTGCTGATAGACGCCCCCCGCGACGTACGGGTCGAAATCGTCTTTGTGCAGACGGAAACGAAACTCCGCTTGGTCACCGGCTTTGTGCGTGCCGCGGGATTCGCCGCTGGCGGTGGCGACAAAATTCGCGGGCACGTCAACGAGCAAGTCCGACGGAACGGGCCGCGCGACATCCTTCGCGAAAAGCGCCTTTGCGGAAATCGGATCGGGAAACCAGGCGGAATCATTCAAGTAAAACGCGTTCGCAGCGATGAATATGCGCGGATCCGGCGCCGGCGTGGCCGCCAAATCATATTCGAGCACGAGATTTTTGTGTGCGCGGCGGGCCCAGCGCGATTCGAAAGGAATGCGCCAAGTCTCCGGCCACGTCTGCGCAGCGGCGGTCTCGCCTTCCGCGGGCGCGGACGTTTCGCCAGGTTCGCGGTTCGGCGTGACTTCGCGGCCGTCAATTTTGACGCGCAGATTTGCGAGGCCGAAACCTTTCTCGTTCGGCAAGCCGATTTCAATGGAATCGAGCGGCGCGTTACCGACATTTGCAAGGCGGTATTGCGCGCGGATGGCGAGATGCGGCGGATTGCCGGAAACGAAGCGCACGGTGATGGATTGTTTTTCGATTTGATAGCCGGGGGCGAGAGGAACGGCGCAACTCGACAGGCAGATGAGCGCAACAACGACGAGCGCGCCGCCGCAGAAACGCCGTGTAGAAGAGAAAGTCAAAGCAGGAAGATTCTACCGATGAATAAAACCAGTAGCTAGTGGGTTATGTCCAAAATAGATGGCGAGGGATTTGGCCTTAGGGGCTGAAGAATGCGTGTGAGAGCCAGGAAATCACGTCCTCGGCGGCTGAAGCCGCATTGATACTACGCCGGCTACGGCACGGTTGAAACCGTGCCCTGACGCAACCATGCGGCGCCTTTTTCGGTAACACGGCGTTAGGTTTCCGAAATTCCGGTCACACGTGCTTGCGAACGTGACAACTATCCTCAGGGCTAAAGCCCCTTTTTCTTTCGAGGCTTGAGCGGTACGGTTGCACTTCCTGCGTCAGTGTAAAAAACGGTGCCCTGACACGCGCCCTGACGAAAGCCGAGGGATGCAGCTCTGCGAAACGAAGACTCGGCGCTTTGCGCCCTTCGGCAAGACACTCAGGACAAGCCGACGGGCGCAGCAAGCAGCGCCCCTACGAGTGCGATGCGAAGGGCAAAGGCACACAGGCTAAAGCCTGTGCCACCCAAGGCAGGGACACCAGAGACAAGTGATAGACGACCGTTGATGGGTTGTTGGGCAGGAATAAATACAGTCGAGGAGAGAAGTTCAGCGGCCGGGGTAGCGGCGAAGAATTTGAACGTCGGACCAGCCACGCCGGCGGAGTTTGATGATTTCCGGCGCTTCGCTATCGGCGACGCCGCGACGAACGAGTTGCAGCAGCGTTCCTTCGCGCATTCCAGCGTTTTTGAAATTCGCCAGAGACGCGCCGGAAAGCACGGGCTCGCCCGCGGCGCGTCGATGGGCGGCTTCCAGAATGATTTCGTCGGAGAGGCCCGCGAGACGCATGGCCTGGGCTTCGCCAGTCCACAGGCCAATTTGATCGAGCTTTGCCAACTCGAGCACCGTGGATTCGGCCATGCTGGCACCGAGCAATTGGGCAACATCGTCTCCGGTGTGAAACTTTTCGTTTCGAGAGTGCGCCAAGCGAACAAGCGCAACGCAGCCGTCATCGGAAAGCCCGCCCTGCTTGGCCTTGACGATTTCGGCGACTTCGGCGTCGTTGATATTGAGCGACTTCAAAGATTGAATGGCTGAAAAGCTGAGCCCCGACTGGTCCAGGGGAATGGTGTTTGTGGGCATCACACGATGACATCCCGCGACGCAGAGCAAAGCCAGAGCGAACGCAGACAAAAGCGTTCGCGTGCGGCGATAGCGTGGCGGCTGTAAAAAGAGGGGGCGAAGCATCTCGAGTCCAATTGTAAACGTGGACCAGTCGAAGCAGTGAAGCAGATGTCGGAAGCGACAATGCCCGCATAGAACGGGGCGCGGAAGCGAGACCGAAACGAGAAAAATCTAGACGTTCAAACGTTGTAGATGCGTTCGATGTCGAAGATGCCGGGAATTTTCTTGATTTGGAGGAGGATTTTTTCGAGTTGCTTGCGGTCGCGGACGTCGAGGGCAATTTCGATCCTGGCATGTGAGTGTTCGCCGACGCTTTCGAGAGTGCGAATATTGGCATCGACGGCGCTGATGGCGGCGGTGATTTCGGCGAGCATGCCGGGGCGATCTTCTGTGAGGATGCGGAGGCGAACCGGGAAAGCGGCCGCCTCGGTTGGTCCGGCCCATTCGGCGGCGATGCGGCGCTCGGACTCGTAGAGAAGATTCTGAACATTGGGACAAGAAGTGGAATGCACAGCGACGCCGCGGCCGCGCGTGACGTAGCCGACGATATCGTCGCCGGGAATCGGGTTGCAGCATTTCGCGCGATAGACCATCAGATCGTCGTGCCCGCGCACCTGGATGGGCGCGTTCTGCATTCCCAGCATGCGCTTCACGGTGGAGACGAGTTTGGGGGATTTCTCCTCGGTCGATTCCGCGAGCGGTTGGCCCGAGGCTTTCGCCAGAACCTGGCGGGCGGACCATTTGCCGTAGCCCAGGTCGGCGTGGAGATCTTCAATCCGCCCGCAGCCGTATTCGGAAGCGACACGCTGCCAATCCTCATCGGAGATTTTCTTGAGGCTCAAACCGCAGTTGCGAGCTTCGCGTTCGAGGAGGCGGCGGCCGACTGCGGTGGCTTCCTCGCGCTCGTGGAGATTAATCCAGTGGCGAACTTTGCTGCGCCCACGTGACGTTTGCACGAACTTGAGCCAGTCGCGGCTGGGCCCGTGATTTTTCTGCGTGATGATCTCGACCACGTCGCCATTCGCGAGCACATGGCGCAACGGGACCATCTGGCCGTTCACTTTTGCGCCGACGCATTGATGGCCGACTTCGGTGTGGATCAAATACGCGAAGTCAACGGGGGTGGAACCGCGAGGCAGAACGACGACACGGCCCTTGGGCGAAAACGTGTAGACCTCTTCGGTGTTGAGATCGACTTTGAGCGTGGAGAGGAATTCGCTGGGCTCTTCCATCTCCTGCACCCACTCGATGAGCTGGCGCATCCAGACGACGCGATGATCGTCGGTCTCGGAAGGGGCACGGCCGTCTTTGTATTTCCAGTGGGCGGCGACGCCCTGCTCGGCGATTCGGTGCATTTCCTGGGTGCGGATTTGGATCTCGAACGGCTGGCCGGAGTGAATGACGGTGGTGTGGAGCGATTGATAGAGGTTGGGACGCGGCATGGCGATGTAGTCTTTGAAGCGGCCCGGAACCGGGGGCCAAATCTGATGCACGACGCCGAGAGCGGCGTAGCAGTTCTTGACCGTATCGGTGATAACGCGAACGGCCATCAGATCGTAGACCTGATCGAAAGCGCGCTGCTGGCGCTGCATTTTCTGGTGCAGCGAGTAGAGTCCTTTGGTGCGTCCCTCGACTTCGGCGGGGAGGCCATTTTCGACCATTTTTTTGCGAATGGCGTCCTGAACTTCGTGGAGAAACTTTTCCTGGACTTTGGTTTTGGTGGCGACTTTTTTCTGTAACTCGAGAAAAGCGGAAGGCTCGAGATAGCGGAAGGCGAGATTTTCCAATTCACTGCGCATCAAGCCCATGCCAAGACGGTTGGCGACGGGAGCGTAAATGTCGAGGGTTTCGCGAGCAATGCGCTCCTGGCGATCGGGTGCAAGATACTCGAGGGTACGCATGTTGTGAAGCCGATCGGCGAGCTTCACCAGAATGACGCGAACGTCATTGACCATGGCGAGCAGCATCTTGCGAACGTTTTCAGCCTGACGAGCCTCGGGAGCCATGAGATCGATGCGGCTGATTTTCGTTGCGCCCTCGACGACGCGAGCCACATCCGGGCCGAACATGTCCGAGATCTGCTCGACGGGAATTCTGGTGTCTTCGACGATGTCGTGGAGTAAAGCGGCGCAAAGCGTGGTGACGTCGAGCTTCATGTCGACCAGAATGTTGGCGACGGCGAGCGGGTGGGAAAGGTAGGGTTCGCCCGACTCCCGGAGCTGCAAGCGATGCTGCTGGGAAGCGAAATCGTAAGCGCGACGGAGGAGATCCATATCGTCGCCGGGCCGATTGTGGCGAACCTTGTCCATGAGCTCGACGAAACGGAGGTCGAGAACGCGCTGAGCGGCAGGATTCGCGGACGGTTTGCTTTCCGGACTCACGATTAGAGCATTGTACGACGGAACGGCGGAAGAAAGGAAACGCCGCGCGTTCGCGCGGCGCGGGCGACCGCCTTCGTTCCTCAGGGTAAACAAGGGTCGCGCCTACCAAGGTGAAAAACGGAAACTCGAGAGCAGGCGGAAGGCCTCAACTATCGAAAAGCAGAGGCGGCAACCAAAATTC
>DATGJE010000005.1:0-9558 GCA_035295305.1 Candidatus Acidiferrales bacterium
TCCGAATGTTGGTCCCAAACTTGAGACCGTGGGGCCGTGTCAAACACGGGCTTGGTTTTCTAAATACACCAAGCCCAAACTCCTCATGGCCTTGACGACCAGATAATTGAATTCATTTGTGTCCGTGCAACCGCCGATGAAGGAGATGCCTTCGCAGCGGTTTACTGTGTGACCCGCCGCGTCCTTTTCGACAAACGTCGCGTCTCGGGTCTTCTTCGTCCACTGTGCAATCTCATCGAGCGCTGCGTCCCAGGAAATGTCCTCCCACTCCGTAGCGCCCGGACGCCGGACTTGCGGCTTCGTCAGCCGCCGAGGGTTGAGCATGTCCTGTTCGAGCGAAGAGCCCTTGGGGCACAACGTCCCGCGGTTGGTGGGATGATCGGGATCGCCTTCCACGTGGATGACTTGTGGCGTGACGTTCTTGGCGCGATCGCCGATGGTGTAAATCAGCACTCCGCAACCGACCGCGCAGTATGGACACGTCGAGCGGGTCTCGGAGGCGCGCGCGATCTTTAATTCTTTGAGCTGGGCGTAGGCAGGTTTGAGGTCAAATCCGAAGACAGTAGCAGCGACGCCCCCGACCGCCGCAACCTTGAAGAAGTCTCTGCGGGACGTCTGCATCACCGGCACCTCTCGGTTTGATTTGGAAGAGGGCTACCCGACCTCTTTCTTAGGCTTCAAGGATTCGTTTGTCAAGAAGTATGGCACGCGGCGCCGTGGAAGACTTTCGTCGCGTTCACGCAATTGTAACAATGCGCGATTGCTCTTTTGGGCTGCGAATTCCGCGCGCGACTACGCTCCGCAGACAAACGCAGCTAGTGATTCGGGACCACCAGCAGCCTGAAGCTCCCCGCGATCATCGGCCCGCGGCGGAAACGTCTCTCGCGTTCCGTGGCATTAGGAGGCAGCGGAGGCGGCGGACCGAATTTGGCCGTCACCGAGTAGAGCGTGTGCGTTGACGTGTCGCACTCCATCGTGCGCGCGCCCATGTCGGTCTTGACGTTGCCGAGCACGGTGAATTTGTCAGGCGAATCCTCGTGCACAATCGTGATGTCGCCTTCGCCCTCGGACGCAAACGCCAGTTTAGGCCCCGGATCAAAACGCACAGCGTCGTTGCCTCTGCCGCCGATGGGCAGCGTGGCGACAACCTTTCCGGCGTCCGGATTGAACACAACCATCACACCGCCATTATTTTCACCGCCGCCATGACAACCAATGAAGATGCGCCGCGTCTCCGCATCCATGGCAACTCCCGAAGGGCCTTCGCACGGTGCCAAGGGCCACTGATTGACGACTTTGAGCGTGCGCGTGTCGATGTCCACAATCGTGCTCAGGTCTTCCATGACGTTGTAGAGGTGCCCTTTGCCGTCTGCAGCCGCTGATTCCGCCGCCCCGGGGATATCGACGACACCGGCCACGGCTCCTGTCGCGGCGTCTACAGCCACATCCTTCTTGCCGTGGGTTAGGCCAAACACGCGATCCGAGGCGGGATCGTAGACGATGCCGTCGGAGCCGCCAATGGGCAGAATGATCTGCTTGATGATGGCCAGCGTTTTCGGGTCGAACTCCGTAAAACTGCTTACACCCTGTTGTCCGCTGCTATTGCCGGAATTGCTGGTGAAACCGTGACTGTCCTTCTGAGAAATGACGACGCCATGGCTGCGCGGAGTCGGCGCAAGCTTGCCGACGACCTGATTGGTATCGGTGGAGATCACCAGAATCTCATCGCTGTGCGAAACAAATAGATGATGGTTCGCTTCGTCAATCCCGAGGTAATCCCAGAAACCTTCATCGGGCAACGGAATGGAAGCGGAAAGATGATAGCCGGTCACGCTATCGGACATTTGCGGCGGCGGCGCTGACCCCTGTTGCGCGGCAAAACCAAAGAGCGCGGCGGCACCGACCGCGACAACGCTAAGAGTCCCCTTATGCATACGCGTCCTCCTGAACTCGGATGATTTCTTCGACGTTCGCCCTCAGCATGCGGTTTCAACATGCTCGCGGCACGGGCGGAGGACTAAAGCCGAAAAAGCAATCCTACCAGCACCAATACAATTTTCAGCGCCCGCTCTCGACACATGGTGCCCTCCTGCTGAAAACTAAAATGGGGAAAGGTGCATGTACACGCGGATCAACCGACGTTAATCTTAGTAAATCGAACCAACCAACGAAAACTTGACGAAGATAGCATCCGCTCGCTTATTTCGTCCGGAGTCCGTTTCCGGGCAGGATTCCCGCGCCCTCTTTGATGGTAACCAATTGGTTGGCTGCGATTGCTTTGAATCTTTCTCTGAAGCCGTTCGGCCAGATAACCTCGATGTCCGTCGTGGTTTCGGCACCTAATCCGAAATGCAGGCGCGGGTCGCTTGCGGAATAGAAACTGGATTGACTGAGTACAGCCTGTGCCTGGGTTTTCCGGCCGTAGTGGACCAGCACGCGCGCGCCAATCGCGCTGCGGTTCGATTTCACGCCGATGAGCCGCACTTTGAGCCAGTGGTGATTGCCGCTCAAATCGTTGCGGAGCAGAGACGGCGGTTCGTCCCTGTTGACGATCAAAATGTCCAAGTCTCCGTCGTTGTCGAAGTCGCCGAAGGCACAGCCGCGGCTGGAATGCCGAGCCGCGACACCCGGCCCGCCTTCAGCGATCAACTCTTCAAAAGTCCCGTTGCCTAAATTGCGGAAGATCATGCGCGGGCACTTGTTGGGGTACTGCGGAAGCTTTTGTTCGATCCCAGGGTAAACACTACCCGCCACCACAAAAATATCGGGATGGCCATCGTTATCCAGGTCCACAATGCCCGTGCCCCAACAAATATAGTGCGTTTCAACCCCGAGATGGGCGGCGTTCGTAACGTCGTCAAAATTGCCCTTGCCGTCGTTGTGATAAAGAACGTTGGTATCGTCCGCGAAATTCGTCTTGAAAAGGTCGAGGTGGCCGTCAAGATCGTAGTCGCCCACGCCGATACCCATGCCGGCCTGCTCTTCTCCGTCCTCATTCAGGGCGACGCCGCGCGCCACTCCTTCTTCACGAAACGTGCCATCGTGATTGTTCATGAAGAGAAGACTCGGCGTCGAATCGCAGGCGACGTAGATATCGGGCCAACCGTCTTCGTCGAGATCGGCCGCAACAACCGTCATGCCATAGCTTCCACGCGAGGCTGCAATGCCCGCCTCTCGGCTCACGTCAGTGAAAGTCCCATCTCCTTTATTTCTGTACAGTGAATGAAAACCGAAAGGCAAGCCCCGAGGGCCACAATTCACCGGGATGCCTTTCCAATCGCAGTTGGAGTTAGAGCCCGGTTTCGGAACGTTCTCTAATTCGAATCGGACATAGTTGGAGACGAAAAGATCGAGATGGCCGTCGCGATTGTAATCAACGAAGGAACACCCAGCGCCCCAGCGCTTGGGATCATTCGTTAAACCCGCTTGCACGGTCACATCCGTGAAAGTGCCGTCGCCGTTATTCCGGTACAAGACGTTCTGACCGAAGTAGGTGACGAACAGGTCTTCGTAGCCGTCATTGTTATAGTCCCCCACGCACACAGACGAAGCCCAGCCAGATTTCCGCAGGCCAGCTTTTTCCGTGACTTCGGTGAATGTCCCATCGCGATTGTTCTTATACAGGCGATTAGTTGCGCCTGGAGCATCTCCTCCGATGCGCGAGCCGCTTAAAATGAAAATGTCCATCCAGCCATCGTTGTCGTAGTCGAAGAAGGCGCATCCGCAACCCATCACCTCGAGAATGTAGTCCGCGTGATCCGGCTCCCCGCAGATCGTCGGAGAAATCAAACCTGCCTGGCGGGCGACGTCCACGAAATGGGCATCGAACGGTCGGCCTGACGGGGGCAGTTTGGACTGGGCTTTTACGTTACGTGAAGCTTCGCCCTGGCCGTTTGCCTTGAGGATCGGCACGCCGAGCGAAAGCGATGCGAGAAGCAGGCGGCGGGAAATTTTCATCAGGTCGCCGCGTCCGGGTGTTGCGTTTCCTCGCCCGGAGATAGAGCGGCCGGCTGCTTGAAGGGCAGACGCACGCGAAACCGCGTGTCGCCGGGCTGAGATTTTAAGTCGATCGAACCGTGGTGCTTTCGCACGATGCGCACGACCGTATCAAGGCCAAGACCCGTGCCCTCTCCCACTTTCTTGGTGGTGAAGAAGGGATCGAAGACACGCCCCTGCACGTCCGGCGGGATGCCGGGTCCGTTGTCACCAATTTCCACGACGGCACAATCCAGCTCACGGAGCGCGCGCACGCGAAGTTCACCATTGCCCTTCATGGCGTCAATGGCATTGTCAATCAGATTGGTCCAGACCTGATTGAGCTCTCCGCCATAGGCGCAGATGCGCGGCAGCGCAGGATCGTAATCGCGGACGACGGTGATGCCATCTTTCAACCGATGGCCAAAGATCTTTAGCGTGTTGTCCAGATCTTCCTGAAGGTTCACTTCCTGAAGGGCGCCCTGATCCATATAGGAATAGCGTTTGATGGCCGTCACCAGATCGCTGATGCGGCGCGTGCTGTTGTCGATTTCTCGAACCAGCCCGTAAACGGTTATCAGCGCGGCGACGCGGTGCAGCACGTACCCCACGGCATCCTCTCCGGTCGTGGCGGCAAGCGCGTCCAGTTTCTGCGGGCTGATACAGGCGTCCGCCAGAAGCGGGGCAATCTTGTAGGGCTCGGCGATATTGTGGCGCTCCAGCCAATCCGTAATTTTTTCTTCACGGTCGCTGAAGTCGAGAGGATCGGATGACTGCTCCCCTGTGGAAGCGGTTTGCTTCATGGCTTCCTGTTCGAATTGCAACATGCCAACGCGCTTGGCTTCAGAGAAGGAATGCTGAAGAAGTCTGAGACTGGCGGCGCGGACGTTCTCCATCGCTTCCATAAGGCTTTGCGCAGCTCGGCGCGCCGCGGCGGCGGGGTTGTTCAGCTCATGGGCGAGCCCGGCGGAAAGTTTCCCGAGCGCCATCAGCTTCTCCTGCTGCGTTTCCATGCGCGTCATTTCGCGGATGCGGTCGGACATCAGGCCGACCAGACGCTGGCCAAGCTGAGGCATGCGTTGCAGCAATTCCGGGAACTGTTGTTTGTGGAGGCGAAGCATCCGCGAGGGCAGAACGGCGCGCGCAATGCCACGAACTTGAGTGAGACGAGAAAAGGGAAGCAGGCCGGTAACCTGACCGGCAGTGGCCATGAAAACCGGTGAACCAGGAGCATCCGCACGTTCAAACTGAATCTCGCCTTCCAGAATAACGTTAAGATAATCGACAGGGTCACCAGGGCGGGCGAACACTTCTCCCGCTTTCAGACTCACCTCGTCCATGCGCGAGGCGAGCCATTGTAGATCTTCGGCGGACAGATCCGCGAAGATGGGGATGGCGCGTAAGGCAGTGGCGAAGCGGGCAGTCTGTTCGGCGTTTTGCTGTTCGCTCATCTCACACCGTACTCAAATACTGATGTACGAATTGCACTGCGTTGGAACCCTCTCCCACACCGGAGGCGACGCGCTTGATGGAACGATATCTCACGTCGCCCGCCACGAAGATACCAGGGACGCTCGCTTCCAGGAGCCACGGATCGCGCTCGAGCGGCCACTCTTTCGGAGGTTTGCCGTCGCGCATCAGATCCGGTCCGGTCAGGAGAAATCCCTTTTCATCGCGTTCGATCACCCCCGCGAGCCACTCGGTGCCCGGCAAGCCGCCAATAAAAATGAACAACGAGTCCGTTGCGACTTTTTGACATTCCCCGGTCGTCGAGCAGCGAATCGTGATGGCCTCCAGGTGCTCTTCGCCAAAAACCTCGACAACCTCTGAGTTGACCTCCACGTGGATGTTTTCGGTCTGGCGAATCTGGTCAATCAGATATTGCGACATGCTGCTTTGCAACGAATTGCCGCGCACGAGCATGACCACCCGCCGGGCGTACTGCGAAAAAAACATCGCCGCTTGCCCCGCGGAATTTGCCCCGCCCACGATGTGAACATCCTTGCCCCGGCAGGACGCAGCTTCGGTCATGGCCGCGCCATAATAGACGCCGGCGGCTTGCACGCGGTCCATCCCCGGGACATCGAGCCGCCGGTAAGAGACGCCTGTGGCGATGATCAGCGCCTTCGCCCCGATTTCCGTGCCGTCGGCAAGAGCCACAAACTTTGAGCCCGCTTCAACGCGCAGCCGGGTCACCTCCTGCGGCGTGAGGATTTCCACGCCAAAGCGCCGAGCTTGCGTCACGGCTCGCCGAGCGAGATCCGCGCCGCTCAAGCCCGAGGGAAAACCCAGGTAATTCTCGATGCGCGAACTCATCCCGGCTTGCCCGCCTGGCGCATCCCGTTCGACCATCACTGTGCGCAATCCTTCCGAAGCGCCGTAGACCGCCGCAGCAAGGCCGGCCGGGCCGCCGCCGACGATCAGTAGGTCATAGAAGGAAGTTTCCGCTCGTGTGCGCAATCCCAGGCGTTCGGCGATTTCCAAAGTTGTGGGATCGGCAAGAGAAGTCCCGTCCGAAAACAGAACCACCGGAAGCTTTCCCGTTTCGCCGCCCGCGGCGCTCAGAGCTTCGCGGGTTTCGGCGCTCTTCTCAGCGTCTTCTGCGTCGAGCCAGTGGTATGGCACCTGATTGCGCGCCAGGAAGTCGCGCACGGCGTAGGAACGAGGGGACCAGCGATGTCCCAGTACGCGCACTCCCGAAAATGCAGGCCGGTAAGACGCCTGCCAGTCTTCCAGCAGGTCGTCCAGCACCGGATAAAGGTGCTGCTCGGGTGGGTCCCACGGCTTCAACAAGTAGTGATGAATTCTCGCTTCGTTGATGGCTTGGATGGCGGCATCCGTGTCCGCATACGCCGTCAGCAGGACGCGGCGCGCATCCGGATAAATATCCATGGCGCGCTGGATAAATTCGACGCCGCTCATTTCCGGCATGCGCTGATCGGCAAGCAAGAGGCTCACCGCTTCGCTGCGTCTTTTCAGTCCCCGGAGCGCGTTGAGCGCAGCAGAGCCGGAGTCGGCGCGCAACACGCGATAGTGCTCGGCGTAATGCTTGCGCAGGTCTCGCTCGACCGCCCGCAATACCTCCGCGTCATCGTCAACGGCCATCAGCACCGGTTTAGCCATGCTGTTTCCGTGCTCGTCTCCGTTCTTCCGTATTTGCCCGCTTCTACTCTACACTCCGCTTGAGTTGGATGCACGGGCGCGCTGGGAGATTCGCCGTAGCTCGCTCAGGAATCTGCGAAGACGGCCGGAGACTTGGGAGTCGGTTGCGAATACACGCAGTGGGTCGAGTTGCCTGCGCCAAAAAGCTATCGAATCAGAACCGCTGCCCTCGACTCTGCTCATTGGTGTATTCTGTCCCGCTGCCGTGAGCCGGGAGAAATCCGATTCGCAAATATAATCTGGCGCTGATTGGATTGGGAAACGTCGGCAGGGAATTTGTGCGTTTGTTGATGGCGAAGGAGGGCGAACTTCGCAAGAATTATGGCATCGAGTGGAATCTCACAGGAGTAGCATCGCGGCGAATTGGCTGGATCGCGGATTCGAATGGCTTCGATCCTTCGGCGGCCCTCGCGCAACGCTGGCCGGAGGCGCGCAGCGGAAGGACTCCAAGAGATGTCCGCGAATGGATCGCCGCGTCGCGGCCGGATCTTCTTTTTGAGGCCAGCTCGCTCAATCGCCACACAGGTCAACCGGCAATCGATCACTTGAAAGCAGCCTTGGAAGCGCGCGCTCACGCGATCAGCGCAAATAAAGGTCCGGTTGTGCACGCGTATCGCGAACTTTGCGAATTGGCGGCGGCAAATGGCCGGAAGTTTTTCTTTGAATCGACCGTGATGGACGGCACGCCGATTTTCTCCATGTTTCCGCACTGTTTGCCGGCGGTTGATTTACGCGGCTTTCGCGGAATTCTGAATTCGACTACGAACGTTGTGCTCACGGAAATGGAAAGCGGCCTGAGCCTAGAACAAGCGGTGAAGAAGGCGCAGGAAATCGGCGTCGCGGAAACGGACCCGTCGGACGATCTCGACGGTTGGGATGCCGCCGTCAAAGTGGCCGCGCTCACGATTGTGCTCATGGGCGCGCCGATCAAGCTCGAAGAGATCGAACGCGTCGGAATTCGCACTGTGACCCCGGAACAGGTGCGTGACGCGCGCGCTGCAGGCATGAGGTATAAATTGATCTGTCGGGCCGAACGCACCGCCGACGGTCGAGTGCGAGCAAGCGTCAAGCCGGAGCAATTGCCGATGAGCGATCCTTTAGCCCTGCTCGAAGGAACCACATCGGCGGTGCGATTCGACATGGATGTTTTCGGGCTGTCGATCATCGAGCACAAGCCTGGCGTGATCGCCACGGCCTATGGCCTGCTCGCGGATTTTATTCGCGCTACGAAAAGTTGAAACCGCGATTTAGGGAAGGTGTGATGAGCACGCCAGTGTTTCGAGAAGATGCTCGAGAGCCAAAGTTTTTGTCACTCGATGTGAACTCGGCGCGCGCGCAATTTCCCGCTCTGAAGCAAATGGTCAACGGCCACCCCGCCGCGTTCCTCGACGCGCCGGCGGGAACGCAGGTGCCGCAGCGCGTGATCGACGCCGTCCGGGATTATTTCGAAAATTCCAATGCGAATACATGCGGCGCGTTTGCCACCAGCCGCCGCACGGACGCCATGATTTCCGCAGCGCGCGCGGCCATGGCAGATTTTTTAAATTGTGACGCGGACGAAGTCTTCTTCGGCCCCAACATGACCACCATCACGTTTGCGTTGGCGCGCGGAATCGGCCGCGACTTGCAGCACGGCGACGAGATTGTCGTCACCACGCTCGACCACGATGCAAACGTTGCGCCGTGGCGGGCGCTTGAGGAACGCGGCATCGCTGTGCGGCAAGTGGATATTCGCGAGGAAGACTGCACGCTGGACATGGACGATCTCCGGCGAAAAATCACGCCGCGCACGAAGCTCGTCGCGGTGGGTTACGCGTCAAACGCGGTGGGAACCATCAATCGCGTCGCGGAAATCGTGAAACTCGCGCATGCCGCGGGCGCGCTGGCGTTCATTGATGCAGTGCACTACGCGCCTCATGGCACGATCGATGTTCGCGCGCTCGATTGTGATTTTCTCGCATGCTCGCCCTACAAATTCTTCGGTCCACACATGGGCTGCATTTACGGCAAGCGCGAATTGCTCCTTCGCTTCCGCCCGTACAAAGTTCGCCCCGCGCCCGAAACACTGCCCGACCGCTGGGAGACAGGCACGCAACTTCACGAAGGATTGGCTGGCGTTACGGCGGCCATTGAATACTTGGCGGAGTTGGGCCGGCGTTGCTCCGCAACGCAACTGAGCACGCGCCGCGCGGCGCTTGTGAGCGCGCATCGCGCCATGCGCGAGTATGAAATGAATTTGGCGGCGCGCATGATTCGTGGCCTGCTCGAAATTCCCGGCCTCCGCTTTTACGGCATTTCCGACCCTGCGCGTTTTGCCGAACGCGTCCCGACGGTCGGCGTGCGGCTGGCGAATTGTAAGCCTCTCGATGCCGCGAAATTTCTCGGCGATCGCGGCATTTTCACGTGGGACGGAAATTACTA
>DATGJE010000006.1:0-4168 GCA_035295305.1 Candidatus Acidiferrales bacterium
CTCGTTGGCAATTTCTGGTCCGGCGTTGAGCCTCCTCCAATCACCGATGAGCCTTCGCGGATTTCGAGCGTCGTGTCCTTTGGCAGTGTAACGTGCAATCGGGCCACAAACGCGCGTGCCCGCTGTTCGATTTCGTGCGCCGTCATGCGAATCATCCGCAGCGCCGGAATCTCGTCCCACGCGCCTCTCCGGTAAGCGCGCAGCGTCACTTCGAGGACCGCAATCGTCAATTTGTCCACGCGCAGCGCACGGAACAGCGGATTGCGCCGGATTCGCTCTACAACGTCTTTCTTGCCCGCGATGATTCCCGCCTGCGGACCTCCGAGCAATTTGTCGCCACTGAATGTAACAATATCCACTCCCGCATCGAGGCTCGCGCGCGCTATGGGTTCATCGATTCCCATACTCGAAAGATCTATCAAGCAGCCTGAACCGAGGTCTTCAACCACCGGAATCCCCAAGCGTTTGCCAACCGCCACAATTTCCTCGAGCTTCGGCCTTTTTGTGAAGCCAACGATGCGGAAATTCGACGGATGCACACGAAGAAGCAGGCGCGTTCGCTCGTTCACAGCGCGCTCGTAATCCGTTATTCGCGTCCGATTCGTCGTACCCACCTCGCGCAGTTCCACGCCGCTCTGCGTCATGATGTCGGGGATCCGAAATCCGTCGCCGATTTCAATCAACTCTCCGCGCGAGACAATCACTTCAGCGCCCTTTGCCAGAGTGTTCAGAGTCAGGAAAACCGCCGCAGCGTTGTTATTCACCACGATCGCCGACTCCGCGCCAACCAGCTCCGCCAGCAGCTTATTGGTGTGAACATCGCGCTTCCCGCGCGTTCCTTCGGCGAGGTCATACTCCAGGTTGGAATAGCGCGTGGCTGTCGCGGCAAGGTGCTCGGCAGCCGATTTCGCGATAGGCGCGCGGCCAAGGTTCGTGTGCAGAACCACGCCAGTCGCGTTGATCACGCTTCGCAGTGACGTTGCCAGCTCCGCTTCAATCCGCGCAACAATTTGTATTTCGAGATCCCCGACGGCCACGGATACAGTTCCGATAGTCACCTGTTCGCGCACATCCGCCAGCGCGCTACGCATAATCTCCACTGTGAATTCGCGGCCAGCCCGTCGGCTTAATTCAGCGATCTTCGGCCGGTTCAACAGATCGTCAATAGAAGGGATTTGCCGCAGAACGGCAGCTCGCTCTTCTCGCACTCGCGAAGAAGATGAGGAAGTCATATTCCAGTCATTTCAACATACGCACCGCCGGGAAGCAACCGAACGCATCTTTATACCCTTCCGACACTCCCTCTCAAGCAAGCATTGACCCTGTGCCGACACTGACTTTAGGATAGTAACGAACCTGCCTTTCATTCATATTTCGCGTTTGTCGCAGACCCATGGCCACTACACCAGAAGAAGATCTCGTTCAACTCGAAAAAGACATTCGTACTCTGAAGATCGAGTACGAACAGTTTTTCGGCGGTGGCCGCAAGCGTCCGCCCGCGGATACGCAGTGGCGCGTCGAGTCCCTCATCAAGCGCTATAGCGACCGCGGCGCTCAGATGAGCTATTCGCAGCGGTTTCGTTACACCAACATCGCGCAAACATTCGCAAAATATTGCGAAATTTGGCGCAAGAAGATTAAAGAACGGGAAGAAGGCACAACGCATCGTCATTTCGGCGCTGCGGCCAAAGCGATTGAAGCCCAGCGCGCCACGTCGGCAGGTCACGCACAGCCGAAGCGTCCGGCCAAAGGCGAGCCTGCATCACCCTTCGCTATGTCATTTTCGGACCCGGAGCACGAAACCAAGAAAGTCGAGGAGCTTTACCAAAAACTAGTTGAGGTGCGCACGGCCACGGGCGAAAAAGGCGGAACGCCGAGCTTCGAGGATTTTGGGAAATTTGTCCGGCAAAAAACTCGTGAACTTAAGGGCAAGAAGCGTAATGCCCAAATCGAATACACCGTCAGCATCGAGGACGGCCGCGTGAAACTAAAGGCCCGCGTCAGCGGCTGATTTTATTCACCTTCCTCTTTTCCATTCCCGCGCAACCGCATACACTGGTATGCCTTTTTCATCGTGGAGGTAAGTGTGGCAATTGAACGGGCCCTGATTAGCGTGTTTGATAAAACCGGCGTCGTCGAATTTGCCCGGCAGCTTTCGCAACTGAAGATCGAAATTGTTTCGACGGGGGGCACGGCGCGGCTCTTGCGCGAAGCGGGTATCGTAGTGCGCGATGTTTCGGAGCTGACTGGCTGGCCCGAAATGCTTGGCGGACGCGTCAAAACGCTTCATCCAAAGGTCCACGGAGGCATTCTGTTCCGGCGCGGCAGCGCCGATGACCGTAAACAAACGGCCCAACACGCGATCTCCCCGATTGATATGGTTGTCGTGAATCTCTACCCTTTTTCCGCAACGGCGAGCAAGACAGGCGTTACCGCGGAGGAGTTGATCGAAAACATTGACATCGGCGGTCCCACGATGATTCGCTCGGCCGCCAAGAATTTCGAAAGCGTCGCCGTCGTCACGGATTTGGCCGACTATCCCCGCGTGCTCGAAGAGCTGGCTTCTGCCCGCGAAATCAGCCTCGGAACGCGCCTCGGGCTCGCCCGCAAGGCTTTTGCTCTTACGGCGCGCTATGACGGGGAAATTGCAACTCAGCTCGAACGCCTGACGGCCGATCGAGAACTTCATCTGGCGGCATCGCGGGAGCGCCTGCCCTTCCGCTTGCACTATGCCTTCGAGCGTCAACAATCCATGCGCTATGGTGAAAATCCGCATCAGCAAGCAGCGTTATATGTTCCGACGGGCCGTTCGCATCATGGATTTGCTGCGGCCCGGCAGCTTCAGGGAAAAGAGCTCTCTTACAACAATCTGGTGGACCTCGACGCCGCGTGGTCGCTCGCCCAGGAATTCTCCTCTCCCGCGGCAATCATCATCAAGCACAACAATCCTTGCGGGGCTGCGGAACACAGCAATCTCGCAGAAGCGTACCGGCGAGCGCTGGCATGCGATCCCGTTTCTGCCTTTGGCGGGGTGATCGCGTTCAACCGTTCTCTCGACGGGGAGACAGCCGAAGAGGTCGCCAAACTTTTTGCCGAATGCATTGTAGCCCCGGGTTACGACGCGGCAGCGCGGGGAAAACTTCACGCGAAGAAAAATCTGCGCCTGCTGGAGATGCCCGTCGAAAAATCTCCCGTGGAGCTTGAACTCAAACGTATCGACGGCGCTTTGCTGGTACAAGAACCCGACAATCGCGCCCTGAACGAATCCGAGCTGAAGGTTGTCACCGAACGTGCTCCAAGCGACGCCGAGCGCCACACCATGCTCTTCGCGTGGAAGGTTTGCAAGCACGTAAAATCCAACGCAATTGTTTTCGCTCGCGACGGCCAAACGCTGGGAGTCGGCGCTGGCCAGATGAGTCGCGTGGATTCCGTCAAAATTGCAGTTATGAAAGCGCAGCTGCCGCTTGCTGGAAGCGTCGTTGCATCCGATGCTTTCTTTCCATTTCCTGACGGTGTGGAAGAAGCTGCAAAGGCGGGCGCGACGGCCGTGATTCAGCCAGGTGGTTCCGTTCGTGACCCGGAAGTCATCGCCGCGGCCAATCGTCTTGGGCTCGCCATGGTTTTCACAGGCATCCGGCATTTTCGCCACTGACCTGAAGCCTTTGGCTCGCATCCAAATTCAATTAGGTATCGCGCAAACAGCAACAATTCGCGGGGGAAGGCTTTGACCCTCGCAGCGGCCTAGACCATAATGAAGACGTATCCCGGAGCCCGCATGAAAATGCAACGAATCGGCACAATTCTCGCCATCGCGTTCTGTGCAACAGGCGTGGCCGCACAAACAGTTGCGCCACCGTCGCAAGCGCCCAAGTCTGCCGACACCTCCCTATATTCGCAAACGGATCAATCGAAGCGCGCGGAAGCCTATGCCGATTTCATGCTGGGGCACCTGGCGGAGCAGCAGTTTGACGAAACTGGTAAGTCCGAACTGGCCAGCCAGGCCATCGAGTATTACCAGAAGGCGCATGCGCTCGATTCCGACGCGGCCATCACGGAACGCCTTGCCGAGGTGTATGCCGCCTCCCAGCGCACCGATGAAGCAATTCGCCAGGCGAAGTCCGCCCTTGAGCAGGATCCAGATAATCTGGCGGCGCATCGCCTGCTCGCG
>DATGJE010000007.1:0-2879 GCA_035295305.1 Candidatus Acidiferrales bacterium
TTCAACGTGCGCGCATTCTTCGTCGCGGCAATTCTACTCTTCAGTGTAGGGCTCGCCAGTAACGCGAAAGCCCAGGCGCAAGCCCAGACACAAGCAGCCCAACAGGCAACGACGGCGCAGGAAAATCAGCACGGCACTGGCATTGTTCCCCCGGGAGTGAAGTTGGTACCGGAAATGCCGGCCGGGCAGCCTAGGGGCGCATTCCATTTCCCGACTGCCGCGACGCGCACCTTTTCCAACGGCCTGCGCGTTTTTGTTGTCACCGATCGTCGCCAGCCAGCCGTGGCCGTTCGCCTTGTGTTGATGTCGGCGGGTGCGATTCATGATCCGGCCGGAACGCCAGGCATCGCTTCCATGACGGCCAACATGCTTACGCAGGGAACCACGACGCGGTCGGCGCAGCAATTCGCGGAAGCAATCGACTTCGTCGGTGGCCACATCGATGCCGGAGCCGGCGACGATGCCACCAGCGCTTCGCTCACGGTCGTATCCCGCGACCTGGATCTGGGAATGGACCTTCTCTCGGACGCAATTCTTCATCCCGCATTCGCCCAAGACGAACTCGAGCGCCAACGCGAGCAAACCCTTTCCGGTTTGCGTGTCAATTACAGTGATCCCAGCTTCCTCGCCTCCGCCGTTTTTGATCGCACGGTGTACGGTTCTTCGCCTTACGGCCTGCCCGGCGACGGCACGCCGGAAACCGTGGCGAAGATCACCCGCGACGACCTGATGAAATTCCACGATGGCAATTACGCGCCCAACGACACCCTGATCGCTTTTTCCGGCGACGTGACGCCGGAACGCGCGTTTGCGCTGGCCGAGAAATATTTCGGCTCGTGGCAGAAAAAAGAAATCCCGCAGGAGGAAATGGCCGCTCCCGCCCCTACCTCCGGCCTGCATTTCATCGTGCTCGACAAACCCGACGCCGTGCAAACGCAGATTCGCGTCGGCAAACTTGGCATTCGCCGCAATAATCCGGATTACATTCCGCTGCTCGTCACCAATCGCATTTTCGGCGGCGGCTACAACAGCCGGCTGAATACCGAAGTTCGCATCAAGAAAGGCCTGACGTACGGCGCCAATTCTTCTTTCGACTCGAATCGCTTCGCCGGTGATTTCGTCGCCGACACATTCACGCGCACTCCGGCCACGGCGGAAGCCACCAAGCTCGTTGTCGACCTCATCGAGCGGATGTCCACAGGCGACGTGAAGCCCGCGGAATTGAAGTTTGCACAGGACTACCTCTCGGGCGTCTATCCCATCCAGTCGGAAACGGCGTCGCAGGTGGCGGGCCGGATTCTCGCCGTCGCCGAATACGGCTTGCCCGACGATTACAATGACACCTATCAGCAGAAAATCCTGGACGTGACTGACGCCAACGTCCGCGACATGGCCAAGCAATATTTCAATGCGCGCGACCTCGACGTCGTTCTCGTGGGCAACGCCAGCGCATTTCTTCCCGCGCTCAAGGCCGACTTCCCGGATGCGCAGTGGGAAGAAATCCCGTACAGCGACCTCGATTTGCTGAGTCCCGATTTGCGCCAGCCGAAAGCGGCGGCCCCCGCTCCCACGCCCGAATCGCTGGCCAAAGGACATGACGTCGTTATGGCCGCGGCCCAGGCGGCGGGCGGTGACGCCCTTCGCAATATTTCGGGTGTGGAATTCGCGGAGAAGGGCAATGTTTATACTCCGCAAGGCGCCTTGGCTATCGCCGTGAAATGGCAAGTCTCGTATCCCGACAAAGTCCACGCCACAATCACGCTCCCGATGGGTGAAATGAGCCAGGTCTCCGACGGCAAGTCCGCATGGGTGCAGAGCCCGCAAGGGACGCGTGAAGTTCCGGCGGAGGGATTCGGCGAATTCCAACGCGGCATTAGCCTCTTCGGCGGATGGGGATTCTATCAGCAAGCCATGGCCGGAAAGGTTCAAGCGCAATATTTGGGTGAAGAGGAAGTCGATGGTAAAAAAGCCGATGCGGTCAACTGGCTCGCGTCCTTCGGCGTCATCAAGCTCTATTTCGACTCAACCACCCGTCTCCTGATCGCCGCGAAATACAAATCCGGAACGGAAGATTCGGACCAGCGCTGGACCGATTTCCGCGCGGTTGATGGCCGCCAGTTTCCTTATCAGAGCGTGACGTTTCGCGGCGGCGCCAAATTTACAGACGACACGGTGCAGGATATCCACATTAATCCAACGCTAGATCCGTCTTTATTCGCCAAACCGGCCCCAGCGGCGCCGCCAGCGTCGAAGCCTTAGCGTCAGATATCCAAAACTACGCGTGCGGGGAATATTTTTGTGCGAGCCGTACTCGTCGTGGCCCTTTCGTGCATCTAACCTCTTGGCCGTAACTCTTCAGGAGTCTCGCAGCGGCGATTTATTTGGGAATCGAATGGACCTGTCTTACACTGTTGAATCTTAACGCTTCGCATGATTCGCCTTCGTAACGCATATCGAATTTGGGCCGTCACCGCCGCGCTCCCCGCGGCCAGTGTATGCTTGGCGGGGATTTGTCTCGCCGGAATATGCTTGGCGGGAACGGGGCAATCTTCCCCCTCCAATGCGCCGCCTGTTCTGCAAGCCATGCAGCAGGAGCTCCAGCGCACCGTCGCCGCTTACAGCAAAGCCGATCCTCCCTCCTATTTTGTGGCTTACACGGTCACCGACGAGGAAAACGTCAACGTCTCGGGCTCCAACGGCGCGCTGCTTTCCTCCAGCGACGCGCGCAATCGCTGGCTCGAAGTTCAGACGCGCATTGGCGACTACACCCTGGACAACACGCACAAGATCGAAGGCCGCGAGCCCGCCTGGACCAGTCCTGGCACTCAAGCGACGCTCGATGACGACATTCCTGTATTGAGCCGCGAAATCTGGCGCGA
>DATGJE010000008.1:0-2595 GCA_035295305.1 Candidatus Acidiferrales bacterium
CCCGTGACCATGCGGCCGTGGTAGCAAGTGCCATCGAGCGTGACGAAGTACTGCTGCGGATTTTCGCGCGCGAGTTTCTCAGCTTCGGCGGCGGTTTCAATCAAATAGGCGCCTTCGAGCTTGGACAAGAATTGTTTGGCGGCGGGGCCCAGTGGATCGCGGAATTCGACGAGGCGATCGAGGCGAGAAACGATGCCCGTGGAGGAAGGAGATGCCGAGTCGGGCCGGGGCTCGTACTTCATTTGGCGCAGGGAATCGACGAAGAAAGTGGCGCGACCGCCCATCTCTTCGCGCAAAAGGCTGATGCCGGCGCGAGCGTGGTCGAAAGTCTCGACGACGACGTATTCGAGCTCGTCGCGGAGGAATTGCTCGATCGCGCCTTCGTACTGCTCCTCGACTTCCGCGTAATCGGCGAGGACTCCGACGGCGCGGAAGCCGCGCGAATCCGCTTCGCCATTCACGGCGAAAAGTTTTTGCACGGCTTCGGCGGTGTACGCGCGGTCGTTGAGAATTTGTTCGAGCGAGCCGCGGCGGGCACGTTCGGCGGAGAGATGTTCGCGCAGTTTTTCGTTGCGCGGGGCGATTTCCTGATGCGCGCGGCGCGTCGCCGCAAGGGATTCCTGAGCACTGCGAACTTGCTCGGCGAGCTGGAGCGCGTTTGTTTCGGCTTCGCGATGGCGGGCTTCGGCTGCCTGAACTTTTTCGGCTTGAGCTGCACGCTCGGCTTCGAGGCGAGACAGGTTCTCCTGGCGTTGCGCCTGCTCGACGGCAATGCGCGCGGCCTGATCTTCGGCCTGCAAGGATTCGACCTGCGCGCGCACGGAATCTTCGCCGCTGCGCGATGCGGCGTCGCGAAGAGTGGCAATGTGCTGCTCGATGGCGGCCTGCTCGGCAATGCCGGATTCGATTTGCCGCGCGAAATTCTGGAGGTGCGAATCGAGTTGCGCGGACTCGGCGCGCAGTGAAGTGACGCCTTCGCGATGGCCGGCGAGGCGCGTTTCGACTTGCGCGGCTTGCGCTTCGGATTGCGCGATTTCCGCGGCAAGTTGATTGACGCGCGAATCGATCTGCGCGGCTTGCTCGCGGTTAAAGGAAATGCGATTTTCGGCGCGGTCGAGTTCCAGCGTGGATTGATTGAGAAGATTTTGAAGTTGGCGCAGCTCGTTTTCGAGTTCGTAATTGCGGGCGTTGAGGCGCTCTTGCTCGGACTCGAGTTCGCGGATTTTTGTGCTTTCGGAATTTTCCGAGGCAATCATTTCGCCGAGGATCGTTTCCAGTCGCTCAGCCTCCGATTCGAGGTGACGCGCCTTGCTGGCTAGGACGGTGCGCATCAGGCCGCGCATTTCTTCGCGCAATTCGGCGTAGCGGCGAGCTTTAGAGGCCTGGCGTTTCAGGGAAGCGAGCTGTTTTTCGACTTCGACAAGAATGTCGTTGACGCGCGAGAGATTTACTTTTGAGGCTTCGAGTTTCGCTTCGGCCAAGCGGCGCTTTGTTTTGTAAACGGTGATTCCCGCGGCTTCTTCGATGAGCGCGCGGCGGTCCATGGGACGCGAATTGAGGATTTGGCCGATGCGGCCCTGCTCGATGATGGCGTAGGAATCGGGGCCGAGGCCCATGCCCATGAAGAGTTCCTGCACGTCGCGCAGCCGAGCTACGCGACCGTTGATGAGGTATTCACTTTGTCCGGAGCGATAGAGGCGGCGGCCCACGACGACTTCGCCGGGCTTGACGTTGACAGCGGGCTTGTCCTGCGAGCGCTTCTTCCAGTGCTTATCGGGTTTCGACGCGGCGTCCGCGACGGCGGGCTCGGCGGATTCCCCAGCGATTGCTTCCGGTTCGGCTAAAGCGGG
Source organism: Candidatus Acidiferrales bacterium (assembly GCA_035295305.1). Classification (GTDB taxonomy): domain Bacteria; phylum Acidobacteriota; class Terriglobia; order Acidiferrales; family UBA7541; genus DAHUXN01. The sequence goes on from DATGJE010000008.1 coordinate 1,851, forward strand.
TTCGGCGGGAACGGAGGCGGAATTCTCGGAGCCATTTTCCGAGGAACTCTCGGGCTTGTCGCCGAAAACTTTGGCGACGGCGTCGGCAAGCTCCGGGTCAACTAATGTGAGAGACACTTCGGAGATGCCCATGGGCGGGCGCTTGACCGTGCCGTTGAAAATGCAGTCGGACATGCGCTCGGCGCGAAGCATTTTGTGGCTTTGCTCGCCAAGAACCCAGGAGATGGCGTCTACGACATTGGATTTGCCGCAGCCGTTGGGGCCGATGATGCATGTGACGCCGCTGCCGCTGAAGACGATTTGCGTCTTCTCGCAGAAGGATTTGAAGCCCAGTAATTCGACTTTACGCAGTTTGAGCACGCTGCTCCTTGGAAATAGCCTGGCTCTTCCCTTTGATGCACGGAAGCAGCCTGAATTTTGTAACTGCCAGCAGAGGATTTTGAGACAAAAATCGTGGCGGGTCGCAGTGTGCGGGCCCAGCCGTCTGGCGCATCAGATCGGCGGTGATGCGAAAGAACATAGCATGAGGCCCAAGGCGTGTAAAGCATTTGGCCGTGGAATGTGCCCGAATGTTGCCCTATAGGAAGACCGTTAGATTGTGTGAAGTTTATTTCAAATGCTCCTGATACCAGGTGACGATACGGTTGAGACGGTCGAGTTCGTGCTTTTCTTCGTGGAAGCCGTGATTCTCGCGCGGATACTCGACAAGCTCGGCCGGCGCGCCGTAAAACTTCAAGCCGCGATA
>DATGJE010000009.1:0-6909 GCA_035295305.1 Candidatus Acidiferrales bacterium
GCACACTCTACTGAAAAATCTTTGCGACTGCGGCGGCCCGCTCCTGGCGCGCTACGATCTGAAGGCCGCGAAGAAGACTTTGACACGCGAAGCCCTGCGCTCTCGGCCCGCAACTATGTGGCGCTACGAAGAAGTGCTGCCCTCGCGCGAACAGGTCACGCTTGGCGAAGGCATGACACCGGTGCTTCACGCCAAACGTCTCGGCGCATCAATGGGCTTGCGCAATCTCTATATCAAGGACGAAGGACTGAACCCCACCGGTTCGTTCAAAGCCCGCGGTCTTTCCGCTGCCGTCAGCCGCGCAAAAGAATTGGGCGTCAAAGCTCTGGCGACGCCCACGGCGGGAAACGCCGGAGGCGCGCTTGCCGCTTATGCCGCACAGGCGGGAATTCCGTGCGTGATCGTAATGCCCGCGGACACCCCTCTTGCCAACGAAATGGAATGCCGCGCATTTGGCGCGGACGTGCGCAAACTCGACGGCCTTATTTCCGACTGCGGCAAATACGTCGCCGAAAATAAAGAGAAGAACGGCTGGTACGAAGTCACCACGCTCAAGGAGCCGTATCGCATCGAAGGAAAGAAAACCATGGGCCTCGAACTGTGGGAGCAGTTCGACGGCAAGCTTCCCGACGTGATTATTTATCCCACGGGCGGCGGCGTGGGCATGATTGGCATGTGGAAAGCATTCGAGGAAATGGAAGCGATGGGGTGGATCGGCAGCGAGCGTCCGCGCATGGTCACCGTGCAAGCAGCGGGCTGCGCGCCCATCGTTGACGCGTTCGAAAAAGGCGCCGATAGCGCGCCGATGTGGCCGAACGCCGCGACGATTGCTTCTGGCTTGCGCGTGCCGAAAGCGATTGGCGATTTCCTGATCCTCCAGGCGATTCGCGAAAGCAAAGGCACAGCCATTGCCGCCACCGACGAAGAAATTCTCGCCACCTCGAAAGAACTTGCCGCAAAGGAAGGTATTTACGCGGCACCCGAGGGCGGTGCCACTGTAGTCGCAGCGCGCAAGTTGGCGGAGAAGAAATGGATCAAGCCCGATGAGACGGTCGTGCTGTTTAACACGGGTTGCGGCTACAAATACAACGAAGCGTGGCAAAAAGCGCTGGAGAATAGTTGACGGTCAATAGTTAATAGTCGAACGCAAAAGGCAAGAAAAAGCGCGGCGGACAGATACGTGACCGAAAAGCTGTATTACGACGATTCGTTTCTGCGCGAATTCGACGCGCACGTGCTCGCTTGCGAGCCTGAGAACGCGCGCTGGCGCGTGCGCCTGGACCGCACCGCGTTTTATCCTACTTCCGGCGGCCAGCCATTCGATATGGGCCGTTTGGGCGCTGCCGCAGTCGTGGAAGTGCTCGACGCCGAAAACGATGAAATCACGCATTTTACTGACCAGCCCGTCGCGGCAGGCGCGGTTCACGCCGTAATCGACTGGCCTCGGCGCTTTGATCACATGCAGCAGCATACGGCTCAGCACATGCTCTCAGCCGCGTTCATCGAGCTGTTCAAATTTCAAACTGTTTCGTTCCATCTCGGCCGCGACATTTCCACCATTGACCTCGCCGCGCCGTCCATCACGCCGCGTCAGCTCGAAGAAGCAGAGCGTCGCGTGAATGAAATTATCTTCGACGACCGTCCCATTGCCGTGCGCTACGGAACCGCCGACGAACTCGCCGCGCAGGGCATTCGCAAAAAAGTTGACCGCGAGGGCACTCTGCGTGTCATCGACATTGAGGCGTTCGACCGCCAGCCATGCGGCGGCACTCATCTGGCGCGCACAGGCCAGGCGGGAATGCTGCTCACGCGCAAATGCGAACGCCAAAAAGGGAATTGGCGCGTCGAGTTCGTGGCAGGGTGGAGAGCCCTTGCGACCGCACGCGGAGACTTCGCAGCTCTGCGACAGGCCGCCGAGCATCTTGGGTGCGGAATGGCCGAGCTGCCGGAAAACGTGCGCAAGATCCAAGAAGAACGCCGCGTCAGTCAGCGCGATGCCAAGAAACTAACAGAGCGCCTCGCCGAACTCGAAGCAGCAGATCTGCTCGCGCGACACACCGAAACGTCCCACGGCGGCAAGCGACGAGTCATCGTTTCTATTTCCGACGACGCATCCTCCAGCTACCTGGCCATCCTCGCCGCCAAAATTGTCGCAACTCCGAACATGCGAGTGGTTCTCGCAAGCCGCGCAGCAACGGCAATCGTTCTCGCGCAATCAGCGGGTCTCGACGGCGACATGGGCGCGCTGCTACGTGAGTTGCTCGCGCCTGTTGGCGGCAAAGGCGGCGGCAGCAAAGTCTTCGCGCAAGGCACCGTGCCTGAAATATCAGCGCTGGATGGCGTAGTCCATACCGCGCGAGCGCGCCTTTAAAAGGAAGCACGCGCGTGTTCATTTGGCGCTGGCGTCCGCCTTTGCTAAACTAATTTGCATCGGTGGGCGGCTAGCTCAGCTGGGAGAGCATCGCGTTCGCAACGCGGGGGTCGGGGGTTCGAATCCCCTGCCGTCCACCAAAAGTTCCTGCATGGTTAGCTCCGAATGAAAAAGCGAAAAGCTGCGCAGAAACAGCGAAGAGCCACGGAAAAACCGCGAAGGATTATTGCGTATATCGCAACGAGCGCGGATGGATACATCGCGCGGCCTGACGGCAACGTGGACTGGCTCAATCGACCAATGCCCAAAGGGCAGTACGGAATGGGCGATTTTTTCAAAACAATCGACACGATTCTCTGGGGGCGAAAGACGTACGTCGAAGCCGTCGAGAAAGGCATGAAAGCGACAGGGTACGGCTCGGGAATCAGAAACTATGTTTTTTCCCGCATGCCACAAAAATCTTCAACGCAATCGGTCGAATTCGTCAGCGGCTCGATCAAGAGCTTCGCGCAGGAATTGCGCGCGCGGGCCGGCAAGGACATTTGGATGATGGGCGGAGGCAGTATCATTGCGTCATTTCTGGACGAGAGAGAAATCGATGAGTTTGTCATTCACGTGATCCCCATTCTCATTGGTGAAGGCATTCCTCTCGTTCAACCGCGACACCGCTCGATCCCGCTTGAATTATTATCCGGGAAAATATTCCCAGACGGCGTGGTGCGCCTGCACTACCGGGTAGGCGTCCCTCCCGACGCAAGATGAAAACGCAATAGTCGAATCTGTATAATGCCGCGATGCTGCGCCGCGCCGGGCAAATCGTGAAATGGTTCCTTGGCCCTGAGTCAGGCGCGTCCGGCCATCTGGGTCCGCGTTGGATTTTCCTTCGCGCCCTCGGCGTAATTTTCTTCTCTGCATTTTACTCGCTCGTCTTTCAAGCCAAAGGCCTCATCGGCCCCAACGGCATCCTCCCCGCGAACGTTTATATCAATGCCGTCGGCCACTCGGTTCACGGTCTCGCGAAATTCTGGTTTGTGCCGTCGGCATTCTGGGCGAGTTCGACAGACCTCGCGCTCGTCACCGTTTGCTGGATCGGCATGGTCGCCGCGATTCTGCTCTTCCTGAATTTCTGGCCACGCGGCATGACGGCGATATGTTTCGTGTGCTTTCTGTCATTCATCTCCACACTGCAGGACTTCTCGAGCTACCAATCCGACGGAATGCTCCTCGAAGCTGGGTTCCTCTGCCTTTTCTTCGCACCGGCGGGATGGCGTCCTCGGTGGGGCGAACTTTCGCCGCCCTCGCGCGCATGTTTGTGGCTGCTCTTGTGGGAGTGGTTCCGCATTTACTTCGAATCGGGCATGGCGAAAATTCTGGGCGGCGATCCCGAATGGCGTCACCTGACCGCGATGTATGAGTATTACCAAAACGGCCCCTTGCCCACGTGGATCGGCTGGTACGTGCAGCACGCGCCGCATTGGTTTCACTGGCTAACTGCGCTCGCAACGCTCATCATGGAGCTCGGCATCGTCCTGATGCTCTTTCTGCCGCGCCGTCTCCGCCTCATCTGCTTTTTTATCGTCACGCCGTGGGAAATCGGCGTGATCCTCACGGCGAATTATGCGTTCCTGAATTACCTGGTACTCGCACTCGGTTTTTTGCTGCTCGACGACCGGTTCCTCGTGCGCATCGCGCCGCGCAGTTGGTTTCCGAAGTATCACGTAATGGTGGCGATGCGCGCCGAAGACAGCGCGGAGGAATCCGCGGAGGGATTTGCAAAACCGATCTCCCTTTTTGCCAGGCCAGAATCAAAGCCACACGAAACTGCACCGCCTGCGCAAAATGATTCTGTTGATTCCGAGACCTCTGCGCGACAACCGAATAGCACGGCCGGCAAGTTTCGACGTATCTTGGCTGTCGCGCGCATGACTATCGCGGGCATCTGTTTCGCCTGGATTTTCTACGCCACCACGATGCAGCTCATCTGGATGTGGTCGCCGGAGTTTCCTTCGCCAGAATACAAAGTGCAGAAAGTGGTGCAATGGCCGATTGAGAAAATCGAGCCGTTTCGCATTGCAAATCAATTTGGACTGTTCGGCTCGATGACGCGCGGCCGCTACGAAATCGAATTCCAAGGTTCGAATGACGCTGGCAAGACGTGGACCGCGTACCCGTTTCGTTACAAGCCGCAAGCGTTGAATGAAGCTCCGCGCATTTACGCTCCGTACCAGCCGCGCTTCGATTGGAATCTCTGGTTCGCTTCACTGGGAAGCTGGCGCCAATATCAATTCGTCGTCGGCACGGAAGAGGCCTTGCTTGACAATAGCCCCGAGGTCCTTTCGTTATTCGCGCACGATCCGTTTCCCAACGGCCCGCCGCAAGAAATCCGCGTGATCATTTGGCAATACTGGTTTACGACTCTGGATGAGAAGCGTCAGTCAGGGGATTGGTGGACGCGCAAATTGTTGGGCCTCTACGCGCCAACACTGATTCGCGAGCCCGATGGCCGATTCGGCGTCGTGCAGTTTCCGGACGCTTTGCCGCCTCACGACTGAGGCGGTCGCTGGCCGACGCACTCGCGCTACCCGATTCGCGTCAATCGCGCTATAATCACCCGCACTTTTCCTCGGAGGACCTCCATGCGCCTTAACAAAACTCTCCCACGTTGGTTGTCGTTTGAGCGGATGTCGCCGGCCCTGCTCTCCGGCCTGATCCTGTTCGCTGCGAGCTTTTTCACAGACATTATTTTGAGTTGGATCGGGACGCCCGCACAGGCAAGGTTATTCAATTACTTGGCCATTGGATTCATCGGCGCGCTGCTGATTCTGTTCTTTCTATCGGCGAGTTACGAAAATCAGGTTTACGCCAGGGCGAAAGAAAGAATGCAACTCATTGCGGAAATGAACCATCGCATTCGCGGTGCTCTGAGCTTGATCGAACAATCGGCGACTCTGGACGACCGGGACGAACGGCTGCGCGGCGTGGATGAAGCCGTGCGGCGTATCGACGTCGTGCTCACGGACTTTCTGCCAACGGCGAGCACTTCTCCCGCACCGCGCGGTTCCTTCCTGCACTAAGCCGCAGCTACGCTTTTCTTGCCAGCCCAACTGCGTGCTCGTCTTTTTACCGCGCCATGACAATCGCGCCTTTTATTTGCCATCCCGCGGGCGTATCATGCACGGGCAAATTTCATTGCGGGAGTTCCCATGAATCGTTCGCATTTCGTTACATTGCGCGGAATATTGGCCGTGAGTGTCACTGTCTGTGCGCTTGCCGTTTGTGGTGTTGCGCGTACAGCGCCATCCGGGTTTACGCTCGAACAAGTAATGAGCTCTCCTTTTCCCGATGAGCTTGTCGCGGCGCGCAACGGCGAACGCATCGCGTGGGTGTTCGACATTCGAGGTGTTCGCAATGTGTTCGTCGCCGACGGCCCGGATTTTAAGGCGCGCCAGGTGACGCACTACACCGAGGACGATGGCCAGTCGATTGCCAGCCTACGTCTGACACCGGACGGAAAGACAATTGTCTACGCGCGCGGCAGCGAAACGAATACCGTTGGCGAAGTCGCCGATCCCACAAGCAGTGTGCAGAAGCCGGATCAACAAGTGTGGGCCGCCGATGTGGAGAACGGCCAGCCGCGGCTTCTTGGCGACATGAATTGTGCCCGCGAGGACTGCGAGGACATTGCGATTTCTCCGGACGGCCAAAATGCCGTCTGGCCCGCGCGGGACAAGCTGTGGATCGCGCCAATTTCGGGCGCGACACCTGTCAAGGAACTCTGTTATGTCCGCGGCGATAACCTTGATCCGCAGTGGTCCCCCGACGGCCGTGAAATTGCCTTCACCAGCGTTCGCGACGACCACAGCTTTATCGCCATCTATGATTTTGGCCAGAGCGCGCTGCGATACCTCCATCCGAGCGTCGATCGCGATAGCTTGCCAAGATGGTCGCCGGACGGCGCAAAAATCGCATACGTCAAAACGAACGGCCTCGAGCGCGGTTTGCCGCTGATTCCGCTGCGCCCGCAACCCTGGTCCATCTGGGTCGGCGATGCAGCCACCGGTAAGGCGTCGCAAATCTGGCGAAGCGGGGACACGATGGACGATTCGATCCCGCGGCTAACCGAGTCCGATTCTTTTCACTTTGCCGCGGGCAATCGCATTGTTTTTGCATCCGAAAAAGATGGGCGCAATCACCTTTATTCGATTTCCGCGGACGGCGGTGAAGCGAAGCTGCTGACTCCGGGCGATTTTGATGTGAAGGACGTCACCCTCGGCTCTGATGGAAAAACAATCCTCGAGTCTTCGAATCAGAACGACGTGGACCGCCGCCACATCTGGAGAGTAAACGTTGACGGCGGCACGCCCCAGGCGTTAACCCAGGGCGAGACAATCGAGTGGACTCCGATGGAGACAGGCGACGGAAAATTTGTCCTCTGTCTGGGATCGAGCGCCACTTCGCCTGCAATGCCATACCGAATCACAAAAAACGGCCGCGAAATGATTGCGCAAGAAGAATTGCCCGCGGATTTTTCCTCGAGC
>DATGJE010000010.1:0-8395 GCA_035295305.1 Candidatus Acidiferrales bacterium
TACCGCACGGCCAAGGGCGACGTGCCCGACGGCGATTACACCGTACCAATCGGCAAAGCCGAGATCCGGCGGCAAGGGCGCGACATGACGATTGTCACGTACGGCTACATGACGGGCTTGTGCCTGGAAGCGGCGGAGCAAATGGCGAAAAACGGAGTGGATGCGGAAGTGATCGATTTGCGCACGCTCTCGCCGCTCGACAAGAACACCGTGCTTGAATCAGTGAGGAAGACGAGCAAGTGCCTGGTTGTCCACGAAGACAAGCGGACGCTCGGCATCGGCGGCGAAATTTCCGCGATTATCGCCGAAGAGGCGTTTGACGATCTCGACGGACCGATCATCCGGATCACGGGGCCCGACATTCCAGCGATACCGTTCGCGCCGCCACTCGAGCACGCGTGGATGGTCAACACAGAAAAGATTGTTGCGGGTATGGAAAAGCTCGCGGCTTACTAAGCAGGGTTGATGATTTCAAGGCGGCGTCGGTTCTTCGGCGCCGCCTTTTTGTTTTTGAGCGGACAAGATGCATCCAATTTAAACGCGAGGGACGTACTCCGGAAATGAAGCGTCGCTTGAACAGATTGGGTGGCTGGGCCAGCGCGGTAACGGCGTTCGCGCTGCTGATGATGTTCACGCCGAATGCGGTTGCGCAATCACGCGCGACCGGGCCGCATACGACGGTGACGCTCCTCGCGAATCGTGACAGTCTGGAGGGCGGTGAACGGCTCTCGATCGGATTGCAGTTCCAGATGGAAAAAGGCTGGCACATCTATTGGGTGAATCCCGGCGACTCGGGCGAGCCTCCAAAAATCCAGTGGCAATTGCCGGCTGGATTTCATGTGGGACCAATCGAATGGCCCGCGCCAAAAAGGCTCGTGGCGCCCTCGATCGTCGATTATGGATACGAAAACGAAGTGCTGCTGGCGGCGCCTGTGCGTGTTCCGCCACACTTGACGCCGGGCGCAAATATTCCAGTGACGGCGAATGTGAACTGGCTGGTGTGCAAGGATATTTGCATCCCGGCGAAAGCGCATGTGACGCTGACTCTGCGTGCCCGTGGCGCACGGCGGGACAAGGCATCTTCGTCGAGCACGCTTTTTGCGCAAACCGAGAAAGGCTTTCCTCGCACCGCGCCGGCGAATTGGAAGGTCACCGCAATTTCGGAGAAAGATGATTTCGTGCTGACCGTTGAAACCGGTAAGCGGGAGAGCGCAGCAACGTTCTTTCCACTTGAACCGGAACAAATCAAGAATGACGCGGTACAGGCCGCGACACCTTTTTCGCGAGGTGTGCGTCTAAGATTGCAGAAGTCGGATGGACTGCTGAAACCCATTCCGGTCTTGCGCGGCGTCTTGGTTCTCGGAATCGGGCGCGCATACAAGATAGCGGCCCCGGTGAAGCAAACGGTTCGCTAAGGATTCGTTTTTCGATATAAACCCGAAGGAGTCAAACATCATGCTGAAAAAATTGGCCCTGGGGCTTGGAATAGTTTTCGCGTTGACCGTGATTGTGCCATCGGCAGCGTTTGCGGCGCGCGTGGGCGAACCCGCGCCCGATTTCACAGCGACGGACTCAAACGGACAGGTGCATCATCTCTCTGATTACCGCGGAAAGTTCGTGGTGCTCGAATGGACGAACCGCGGATGCCCTTACACGAAGAAGCATTACGACAGCGGCAACATGCAGCGCTTGCAGCGGGAGTGGACCGCGAAACGCGTGATTTGGCTGACCGTCCTCTCGTCCGCGTCCGGCAAACAAGGCTACATGACCGCCGCGGAGGAAAACGCGTATCTCAAACAGGAGAACGCGCATCCGACGGCCGCATTGCTGGACCCTACCGGAGCGCTCGGCCATCTTTACGACGCGAAGACGAGCCCGCAGATGTATGTGATCAATCCGCAAGGCACGTTGATTTATGATGGCGCAATTGATGACCGGCCGACCACAGACGTCGCGGACATTCAAGGCGCGAAGAATTACCTTACTCTCGCACTCGAGGAAGCGACGGCAGGCAAATCCGTCAGCACGCCAGTAACGCGTCCTTATGGATGCTCCGTGAAGTACGCCGGCGAATAACGAAGAGCGCGGGTTTTTCAAAGCGGCGTCATTTCATTGGCGCCGTCTTTTTTATTTATGTGAGGCTGCGGCCGCCGTCGACGGCCAGGATTTGGCCGGTCACAAAATCCGAAGTCACCAGATAAAAAACCGCGCCGGCGATATCAGCGCCTTTACCTGTGCAATGCAAAGGCGCGCGGCGAATGTAATCCTCGTCGGGAAGTTCGCCGGGAAACTGAATCGTTCCGGGCGCGACGCTATTCACCAGAATCTCCGGCGCGAGGGCGCGAGCAAGGCAGCGCGTCAACATGATGACTCCCGCCTTCGAAACGCAATACGCCGTGAATTTCGGCCACGGAAGCATGCCGCCAAGCGAGGAAATGTTGACAACGCGTCCGCGTCCGCTGCGTTTCAGAAGCGGAGCAGCGGCTTGCGCGCACAGGAATTGCGCTTTCAAATTGGTCGCCATAATCGAGTCCCATTGATCTTCAGTTATCTCGATAAAATCAGCGGCGAAGAACATTCCGGCGTTGTTGATCAGAATATCGAGGCGGGAGAATTCGCGTTCGATGGTCTGGAACATGCGCTGAACTTCCTGCTTCTTTGAAACATCGGCAGGAATGGCCAGCGCGCGGCTGCCTAGCTTGCGCACATCCGAAGCGAGCGATTCCGCTTCGGCTTGCGACGACTCGTAGTTGATGATTACATCGGCGCCTTCGGTTGCAAGTTTCTCCACGATGCTGCGGCCAATGCGTTTGGCGCCTCCCGTGACGAGCGCAACGCGGCCTGCGAGTGCTCCTGGCAATGGCAACTCCTTTTAAAACTGCAGTTCGATAGTTACATCCTCGCAATTTCCGCACGCCATGTCTACGAGCAAGCTTTTGACGTCGAGAAAGCGCAGACGTTAGAATCGGATGCGAACGGCGAATGCAGGAGGCGTGATGAAACTCGACTTGCTGGCGATTGCGGCGCATCCGGATGACGTGGAACTGACATGCGGCGGGACGCTGATCAAGATGGCGCAGCAGGGCTACAAGACAGGCGTACTTGATCTGACGCGCGGCGAGATGGGAACGCGGGGCACTCCAGAAATGCGTTTGCACGAAGCGGCTCGCGCGGCGCGAATTATGGGCGTGAAGATGCGCGCAAATTTAGGATTGCCGGATGCGCACCTTGAAGTGAACGAGCGCTACAAACTGGCCGTCGCGGCAAAAATTCGCGAATGGCAACCGCACACCGTGATTCTGCCTTATTGGGAAGGACGTCATCCGGACCATTACAACGCGGCGCGATTGGGATATGAGGGATGTTTTCTTGCGGGACTGAAACAACTCCGTATTCCGGGAGACGCCTTCCGCCCGTTCAAGATTCTTTACTCGACGACGTACGATGAAACGGTGAGACCGACGTTCGCCGTGGACATCACTGCGCAATTCGACAAGCGGCGTCAGGCGATTCTCGCTTACGCGTCTCAGTTCAGCCCGCCGAAGCGCGACCGAAAATCAAAAGTGTATCTCCCGCTCGATGAACTCGAAAATCGCGTGAATCTGACTTCGCGGCATTACGGGCGAATGATCGGCGTGAAATACGCGGAGCCATTCCTGGTGCGCGAAATCATGCAAATCGATGATGTGATCAAACTGCCGGTGAGGTCCGTGTAAGAAAACGGAGATGAAGGGCAGCAGGAGCTAGCGGGCTGGGCATCCAGAATCGTTTGAAATCCAGGTCGCGCCGTCCTTATCCAAACGCATTTCGCTGATCGGCGGGCCGACGTCTCCGGGAGAATGGGCTATTTCAAGCTGAACAAGTTTCGTTGCCAACGATGGGAGATCAAAATTCTCGCCTGAATTATCGTGCATGAATTTTTCGGCGGCATTCTTCTCACCCAAGGAAACCAGTTCCCTGCCATCCGAACAATCACCGGGACAGGTGACGCGGCTGATAGCAATGCCCGGAGCCGGATTCGCCGCCCATGAGAAACCTCGCGCGGCGAGATGAGGCACGCCATCCTGCCACTCCGCCATGACGATACTGAGCACATCCTTGTCAGGGCGGGCCGTGAACGCGTATGTGCCGGGATCTTCTAGGCGTATGCGACCCAACTCCGCCAGGAGCGCTGCTGTTATCGCGCGTTCGACTCTGGCAACTTGCTCGTCAAATTTCCCCGCCGGTGAGAAATTGCCAGCGACGATTGCGTTCGCGTAAAAGTGACGGCGCGTATCACGGTCGAGGCCGGCAATCGCGAAATACAGTGGTCCGGAATTGTAAATCTTGCAGACTGCCGGAGGCCCGGGGCTTCCGATATAGGTGGCTTTGCTGTCCGTTGCGATGATGACGAAATCGGATGTCCGTACGGCGATGATCGTAGTCGCGAGCGCCGACGCAGGGAGCAGCAATAACACGAAGGACAAAAACCTGCGGGACGCGATGTGCCAGCCGAAGGTTTTTCGGGAAACTTGGGTCACTGTCGCTCACTGAATGACTTGCTTAGAACTCCTCGGATTCCTGGGCGAATCGGAAACCGGGAAGAGTTGGCGATGCGCCAGCGTGGCCGATCTTGACCCGCAGAGGAGCATCCGTCTCGGAGCCGGTCTTGCGCAGAACGGCAAAGGTAGCCAGAGCTTCGTTATAGACCTTCGTGACCAGGTAGGAGTCGCCGGAGTCTTCCTTTTTCCATACCTGACCGACCTGTATTTTCTTGATAGGCATGCTGGGAAGTCGGAAAGAAGCCACTTTAGACGGGATAACGGGGGGCGTCAATAGAACTTGGGGAATGGGTTTCCGTACGTGCCCGCGGCCCTCATTTTTTGCCATGCTGGCCCTGCAATCCCTTTAAACACCCTTTTTGGGACAAGGGGCATCGAATCATTCACCGGCAAGAACCGGGAGCGGGTGTATAATCCCAGCATAGGCCAAGGGGGCACGAAAATGAAGAGAAGCTCCGCAAGTCTGGCAGCCTTCCTCCTGGCGATCGCAATGTTTGTACCCACCGCGCTCGCTCAGCAGCAATCTGACAAAGTAAAGGCGGGAACAGAGTCCGACGTCAATGCGGTGGGGAACCGCAAAGTGGGACATGGTCCGGATATGTACTCGATCCAGCGCGAAATCGCGCTTGGCAAACAGCTGTCGCAGGAAGTCGAGAAGACTTCGAAGCTGGTCGATGATCCCGTCATTGTCGCGTATGTGAATAAGGTGGGGCAGAACCTGGTGCGGAATTCGGACGCGCAGGTGCCGTTCACGATCAAAGTGATCGACGACGAGCATATTAACGCCTTCGCCTTGCCGGGCGGATTTTTCTACGTTAACACGGGCGTGGTTTTGCATGCGGATGAGGAGGCGGAGTTGGCCGGCGTGATGGCGCACGAAATCGCGCACGTCGCGGCGCGTCACCAGACGCGAAACGCCACGAAGGCGAACATCATCCAGATCGCTTCGATCCCCTTGATCATGACCCTGCCGGGTACATGGGCGGGCTACGGAATCTACGAAGGATTGAACCTCGCCATTCCCATGACGTATTTGAAATTCACGCGAGACGCAGAACGCGAAGCCGATTACCTTGGACTCCAATACATGTACAAGGCAGGCTACGATCCAAATGCGTTCGTTGCCTTCTTCGAAAAAGTCGAGGCCGAAGAGAAAAAACAGCCTGGAACGATTCCGAAGATTTTCGATACGCACCCACCAACGCCGGATCGCGTCGTGGCGGCACAAAAAGAAATTTCCACGATTCTACCGGCGCGGCCCGAGTACATCGTGACAACATCGGAATTCGACCAAGTGAAGCAGCGGCTGATTCGTCTGGAATCTGGGGAGAAAATTCAGGAAGCTCGCGACGGAGGCGGAAGACCATCGCTGCAAACCAAGGCGGAACAGAAACAGGCCAAATCGCAGCAGCAACAGCAGGGGCAAGGTCAGGGAGATGATAATGCGCCTGTTCTGAAGCGCCGCCCGCAGTAAATTGCAAGCAGGATCGAACGCAAAAGGCGACCCGCAAGGATCGCCTTTTTTATTTTGTGGGGCAGATTAAAAGGCTGGGACTGATTTGTATAGCACTCAACGGCGGTGTTCAGCAAGGTCGGCAACGCCCATGCGCTTGAGCGATTCCGAATAATAGCGGCGGTACAAAATGTCCCATTCCTCGCTGCCTTCGAGAATTTCTTTCTTCTGCGAGGCAATCTTGGCGCGGACTTCGGTGTCGACTTGCTCTTCCTGCTTCAATAATTCCTGAAGAATGGTGACAATTTCCTGGCGGATCGTGTCGCGATCCTCGACGAAATCCAAATCGTCAACGGTGACCAGAAAGTCGATGATGCGGTGAGAGAGGCGAACCGTTTTTTCGCGGCTAAGTCGCATCAACGGAGGATCAGCTTCCTCTGGCGCGCGAGCTCGCCTTTCACTTTTTTGTACATCTCCTGATAAGACGCGCCTACTTTGCGCATTTCGTCATTGTGCTGGGCGAGAATATCGCGGACTTCTTCGTTCAGCCGATCCTCCACTGTCAGTTCGTCGGCCATCGTTTGGCGCACGCGTTCCGCAAGGGCGTCGGGAGCCTTCGTTTCGATCATCTGGCGCTCCACGAGGCGCTTGACCACTTCCTTCGACATGTAACCAACGTAGTCGCGCGACAACAACATTTCTTTGTGTCTCCGGATTACTTTCTCAGTTTACTTGTGGCGCTGCGGAAGGTCAAGCAAGCGCGGTTGACGCTCGCTTTCGCTTCGGATAGCATGTTACGGGCGGTTAGCTCAGCGGTTAGAGCATCCCGCTTACACCGGGAAGGTCGTGCGTTCAAATCGCACATCGCCCACCAGTGTCGAATCGTTGTAGATTCACTCCACGTAGGTTGCGGGGACGTAGTTCAGCCGGCTAGAACGCTGCCCTGTCACGGCAGAGGTCGCGGGTTCGAGTCCCGTCGTCCCCGCCATTTCTTCGTATAGGAGTTGCCGGACGTGACGCCGGAAGCTCCAACCTACGGCTCAACCACAAAATCAAGCGCACGAAATCCCCGATGAATATACCTTGACACGTATATGCTAATTTGAGTATATTAACTGCATGGAATCGGTATTCGAAATCATTGCAGAGCCGAACCGCCGCGCGATATTGAGCCTCCTGGTGGCGTCACAACAATCGGTTGGAGAGATCGAGCGTCAACTGCGTATGCCGCAGCCGACCGTGTCCAAGCACCTGCGAGTGCTGCGAGAGGCCGGCTTCGTGGAATCCATGGTGGACGCACAGCGCCGTCTCTACCGGCTGAAGCCTGAACCATTTCAGGAGGTCGATGACTGGCTGGAGAAGTTTCGCCGGCTGTGGTCCGATCACGTGGATGCACTCGAAAGCCACCTCGACCGCATGGGAGAATCATCGCCAATGAAAAGCAAGACAGGGAGAAGGCGACGCGGCTCAAACCGCGAACGTGACAAAGGAGGAACGAAATGAAAATCAAAGTGATCAGCGTATACGTGGACGACCAGGGCAAGGCCCTGCGCTTTTATACGGAGGTACTTGGCTTTGCCAAGAAGACCGACTTCAGTCAGGGCCCATATCGCTGGCTGACCGTGGCTTCTCCCGAGGAGCCGGACGGCACTGAGCTGCAATTGGCGCTGAACAACAATCCCACGGCCAAAGCATATCAGCAGGCGATCTTTGAACAGGGCCAGCCCGCGGCCATGTTCTTCACCGACGACGTCAAGGGCGACTACGAACGGATCAAGACCGGCGGCGCCGAGTTCACGATGCCTCCCACCGACGTGACCGGCTCAACCATTGCGATGCTGAAGGACACCTGCGGCAACCTTATTCAGCTCACCCAGTTGGCACGTTATTCACGCTAAGGAGAAAAGGTGATCGATCGCGAGCAGTACACACCGGGTCCGGCCAGCGGAGCGCAGGTGCGAAAGGAAGGAGAGGAGTGGACGCTCATTCTCGTCAGAGAACTGCGCCACTCTCCGGAGAAAGTATGGCAGGCGCTTACCGACCCAGCGCATCTGCGCGAGTGGGCACCCTTCAACGCCGATCGGAGTTTGGGTACCGTTGGAACTACGGTGAAGCTCACCACGGTGGGGGCGCCTATGCCGCGGGTTACCGAAACAACCGTGACGCGGGCCGACGCTCCCAAGGCCCTTGAATACAAGTGGGGCGGCTTCGATATGCGGTGGGAACTGGAATCCTTAGGGATTGGCACGCGCCTGACGCTATGGACCAACATCGGTCACCGCTTCATCTCCATGGGTGCCGCAGGGTGGCACATTTGTTTCGATGTTCTTGATCACCTTCTCAGTGGAACAGCCATCGGCCGCATCGTCGGCCCCGAGGCCATGAAGTTCGGGGGCTGGCA
>DATGJE010000011.1:0-5243 GCA_035295305.1 Candidatus Acidiferrales bacterium
CGGAGTGGGTGCCAGCCGCGTCCGCGATTTGTTCGAACAGGGCAAGAAAAACGCCCCATGCATTATCTTCATCGACGAAATAGACGCCGTCGGACGCCATCGCGGCGCAGGTCTCGGCGGCGGCCACGATGAACGCGAACAGACATTGAATGCGCTGCTCGTTGAAATGGACGGTTTCGAATCGAATGAAGGCGTCATATTAATCGCCGCTACAAACCGCCCCGACGTGCTCGATCCTGCGTTGCTGCGGCCGGGCCGTTTCGACCGCCGCGTTGTCGTTCCTCGCCCTGACGTCAAGGGCCGCGAGGAAATTCTTCGCGTGCACACGCGCAAAGTGCCTATCTCCGAGAATGTGAACCTCTCGATTCTCGCTCGCGGCACGCCCGGCTTCTCAGGCGCGGATCTCGCCAACTTGGTGAACGAAGCCGCCCTCTGGGCCGCGCGGCAAAATCGCAAACTCGTCATCATGGAAGATTTCGAGATGGCGAAAGACAAAGTCCTGATGGGCGCCGAGCGGAAATCGATGATCCTCTCCGACGAGGAGAAGAAAAACACGGCGTACCACGAAGCGGGCCACGCCTTGGTCGCCGCGATGACTCCGGGCGCCGATCCGCTCCACAAAGTCACCATCATTCCTCGCGGCATGGCTCTGGGCGTCACCATGCAGCTCCCCATCGACGATAAGCACACCTACACGCGCGAATTCCTCGAGAGCCAGCTCTCCGTTTTAATGGGTGGACGCGCCGCTGAGGAAATTTTCCTCCAACACGTCACCACGGGCGCGGGCAACGACATTGAGCGCGCTACGGAAATCGCCCGCCAGATGGTCTGCGAATGGGGCATGAGCACTCTGGGGCCGCTGACCTTCGGCAAGAAAGAAGAAGCGATCTTCCTGGGCCGCGAAATCGCTCAGCATCGCGACTATTCCGAGGACACAGCAATCAAGATCGACAATGAAGTGCGCAGCATCGTCACCGCCGCCTACACGCGCGCGCGCAATATCCTTGAAACTCATCGCGACGCCCTGGAACGCGTGGCGCAGGCGCTTCTCGTCCGTGAAGTGCTCGACGCGAATGAGCTCAAGCTCTTGATGGAAGGCAAGCCGCTCCCCGATAAACCGCTGCCGCCTCCTCCTTCCGCGCCGCCCGTGCCATCCAAGGAGCCGCAACTTAGTCTGCGGCCAGAGCCGCGCGCGGTCCCGGGCATGGCCAAGGGCGAAAAGCCGGCGCCAGCATAGATCGGTCTCGCAGCAGCATTTGCCTCTCACATGAAACGCGCCTGTTTGGGCGGAATGACGTAAAATACTCGCATGCCGCGCCAACCGCTTTCCTCAATTGAACTCGATTGCCCATGTTGCCAGGCCAAGCTCACGATTGACCCTGAACTCGGCGTCGTCCTCTCGCACGTTCCACCGCCGAAACCGCCGCCGTCCGTTGATCTTGACGACACCGCTCGCTTGCTCAAGGAGCAAGCCGAACGCGTAGAGGCAAAGTTCCGGCAGTCCGTCGAGGCCGAGCGCACCAAGGAAGATGTGCTTGCGCGCAAGTTCGCAGAAGGCCTCAAGAAAGCCAAGGATAAGCCCGTCGAAAAACCGATTCGCGATTTCGATCTCGACTGAACTCGGCTTCCCGTCACCCTCCCGCCGGGCATACACTCAGGCCATGAAGCTTTTCCGCGCACGCTCCGCCCTCGTCTCTCTTTTCGGAATTTCTCTGCTCCTCGCCATATCTTCCCCTGCGCAGAAAAAGAAAAGACTTCCTCGACCCGTGCAAATGGACGCCGGCGTTCAATCCACGCGCAATCCCGCAACAGGCGAACTCATATTTCATCGAGTGCCTGGCGACGCAGCCGACGACGATGCGCCGGACGTACGCGCGGCACTCCGCGTTCGCGTCAATCTCGTCGAAGTTGGTTGCAACGTTTTCGCGTCCGACGGC
Source organism: Candidatus Acidiferrales bacterium (assembly GCA_035295305.1). Taxonomy (GTDB): domain Bacteria; phylum Acidobacteriota; class Terriglobia; order Acidiferrales; family UBA7541; genus DAHUXN01. Next base: position 1,938 of record DATGJE010000011.1, read on the forward strand.
ACCACGGCGGTGCGTGGTCTCGCACAGCCTGACTTCCACATTTTCGAAGATGGCGTTGAACAGCCCATCGCACATTTCGATGCGTCAGCGGAGGGCGCAAGCATCGCCCTTGTCCTCGACGCGAGTCCCAGCGTCCTGCCCGATTCCGACACAATGAAATTTGCGGCGCAGCAGCTCATCGTCAACCTTTCTCCCGCCGACGAAGTCGCCGTCGTCGATTTCTCTGAACACACGTACCTCTTGCTGCCTTTTTCGCGTGACAGGAAGCTGCTCGAAAAAGCGGCTGCGGGCGTCGACGTCCGCAAGTTATTTTCAGACACGGGCGGCTCGAATATTTATCGTTCTGTGTATCTCGCGGCCAACGAACTTTTCCCGGGCCGCACGGGACGCAAGGCAATTATCTTGCTCACGGACGGGCAGGACAGCGGCCTCGGATTGAATTTAGACGGCGCAGGCGTCCGGCCGCGGCGTGGCGATCCGCCAAATCGCGCGACGTTCGAGGACGTGGTCAAAGCTCTCGCCTCGCAAAATATCGAAATCTACGCCATCTCCACGCAGAATCGTCCACGCGTAATGACGCCCGCATGGCTTGCCACGCACCAAAATGTCTCGCTTGTTACGCCTGCGGCGCTCAGCCTCGGCATTCCCGCTTACACGGATTTTCTCGCTGAACTAGTGCGCCGCGCGGGCGGCCAGCTATATTTTTTGAACGAAACGGGCACCATCGCCGACGCCTATCGCAATATCGTCCAAAACCTCAGCGCCCAATACACGCTCGGCTTCTATCCTCCCGCGGGCCAAAAATCCGGCTGGCATTCGCTCCGCGTGGAAGTCGCCGGGCGCGGCAGCGTGCACGTTGTCCATCGCGCTTCCTACTACGCGCCCGCCGATTCGCAATAATTTCGATCTGAACAATTTGCCAACAGTTGCAGAATTGTCCGCCACATCCTCTTCGCCCCGGATTTCCGCTCGCGGCGACGATTGTGTTCTAATCGGTGCCATGACTCGCCGCAAGAAGTTCACGTTGCACCTGCCATCTCGCAAACTCGTGCTCGGCGAACGCACTCTTATCATGGGCGTTCTCAACGTCACGCCCGACAGCTTTTCCGACGGCGGCAAATTTCTCGACGCGCACAGCGCCATCGAGCATGCCTTTCAAATGGAACGTGCTGGCGCGGATCTTCTCGACATCGGCGGCGAATCCACGCGGCCTGGCTCGCGCGGAGTTTCGGCCCAGCAAGAACTCGACCGCATTCTGCCCGTCCTCAACCAACTCCGCGGACGCCTGAAAATTCCTATTTCCATTGACACCCAAAAAGCGGAGGTCGCCGAAGCCGCGGTCAAGGCAGGCGCGGAAATCATCAATGACATCAGCGCCCTGCGTTCCGATCCCGAACTCGCGAAAGTCGCCCGCCGGCATCGCCTGCCGGTGATCCTGGTGCACATGCGCAGCGCGCCGCGAACCATGCAACAAGGGCCGTTCGCGCGCAACGTTCTGCGCGACGTGACGCGCGGCTTGCGCAAAGCACTGGCGCGGACGAAGCGCTTTGGCATCGCGAAATCGCAAATTATCCTCGATCCTGGAATCGGCTTCGGCAAGAGCTACGCGCAAAACTTCGAACTGCTCGCGCGTTTGCCCGAACTCGCAAGCTTGGGTTATCCGTTGCTTGTCGGCACATCGCGAAAGGCATTCATCGGTCACGCCCTCGGCAAAGTCGCAGCGGAACAGCGCATCTGGGGAACCGCCGCCACGGTCACGGCCAGCATTTTGGGCGGCGCGCACATTGTTCGCGTCCACGACGTCGCCGAAATGGTCCAAGTCGCCAAAATCGCCGACGCGATTGCAAAGGCTGCCCGAAATAATTCGTAGACTCGAGATGTGGACAAATCGCAGCATGCCGTTAAGATTAGCGAATCAGTTTCGCAGACGAAGGAGCATCCGATGACGTCCCGTCACTTCGCATCTCGCGGCGCAATCTTCCTTCTCGGTTGCGCGATTCTCGCCACCGTCGCCGCTGCGCAATTCCCGCCAGCGCCAAAGCCGTTCGAACCGAAAATGCCGCAGGGCGTTGGCGGCTGCACGATCAACAAGCCTTGCGCCGAAGTCGCGCCAGACATCATCAAGAAAGCCCTCGGCCCATCTCCGCTGGAAAGCAACCTGCGCCAATTGACCGATGTTGTCGGCGGCCGCGTCACAGGTTCTCCCGCTGCCGATAAAGCCATCGATTGGGCGGTGCAAGCTTTTCGCGCTGCGGGCGTCGACGAAGTGCTCACGGAAAATTTCACCGTGCCTGTGGGCTGGTCTGAGGGCCGTACGCGTCTCGAAATCCTCGCGCCGGAACCGTTTCCTGTGCACTTGGTTTCCGTTGGCTGGTCGCCCGCCACGCCGCCCGGCGGCCTGACGGCAAACGTCATCGACGTTGGAACGGGCGACGAAGCTGGATTCAAGCATGCCGGTGACTCAGCGAAAGGCGCCATCGTCCTCGTCCACACAAACGTCTTGAAAACTTGGGACGATTTAATGAACGAATATTACTTCGAGCCCGCCATCATCGACCGCGCCGTGAACGCGGGTGCCGCGGCAATTTTCTGGATGTCGACGCGGCCTTACATGCTGCTCTATCGCCATAATCTCTCGCTCACCGGCGAACTCGAGCGCCTGCCTCAGGCAGTCCTCGCGCGCGAAGACGCCCTGCGCATTGCGCGTTTCATCGCTGCGAGCCAACCCGTGAAAGTTCACCTCGACATGCCCAACAAAATCACGGAACGCGCGCCCTCCGAAAATGTTGTCGCTGAAATTCGCGGCAGCGAAAAGCCTGACGAATTTGTAATTCTCGGCGCGCACCTCGATTCGTGGGAGCTGGGCACGGGAGCGCTTGATGACGGCTGCAACGCAGCGATGGTCATTGACGCGGCGCGAGCGATTCGCGCCACGGGCTCAATTCCAAAACGCTCGATTCGTTTCGTGCTTTTCACGGGGGAAGAGCAAGGCATGCTGGGCTCGTGGGCCTATGCGTTGGCGCATCGCACCGAGCTCAATCGTATGGACGCGGCGATTATTTTCGATTCCGGCGACGGCAAGGTCACCGGTTATTCTCTCGGCGGCCGAAAAGATATCGCTCGGAACGTTATGCAAGCTCTCAAGCCGCTCGCATCATTCGGGCCGTTCGAAAATACCTTTGACTCTGACATGGGCACGGACAATCTCGATTTCCTCCTCGAAGGCGTCCCCACTCTAGTCGCCAATCAGGAGCCCGACGACTACATGATGAATTATCACGCGGCCTCCGATACGTATGACAAAGT
>DATGJE010000012.1:0-4354 GCA_035295305.1 Candidatus Acidiferrales bacterium
GCGTTGAACTGTTCATAAAGAAAGCCTATTTCATCTCCGGTTTTCGACTCCATGCGCACGGAATAATCCTTGTCAACGGCGATCGCGAACGCCGTGCGCGCCAGTTCAAGAATTGGACCCGAGATGGAACTTTGCAGCCGCGATCCAACCAGTCCCGCCAAGAGCAGCGAAACAAGCAGGGCAAAGCCCACCATCGCGGCCAGCCCTTCTTCCCGCGCCACGATCGCACTCAGGTCAGATTCCAGGTAAATTGTTCCGGCGGGCTTGCCATCCAGTTCAATCGTGTGGAACGCGACAACCTTGTTGGCCGCAAAACGCGCACCGTCCGATTCGATCGGCGGAGGCGTAAACGCACCGTTCGTGAGGTCCCGGCTATAGACTGCGAGCACCTTCCCTCCCGGCATGAACAGCGCTGCGTGCGTCAACTGACTGTCGGCTCGTAACGATCGCAGAATCTCCCTTCCCGCTTGTTCGTCACCGAAGGTCAGGGCCGCTTCGGAATTCGTCCCGGTGATTTCCGCAAGTGTTGTGACGGAGCGAAGGCGCGATTGACGGGCCACGCGAATATCGTAAGTCGCGAAAATGGCGCACGCGGTGACGACCGCCAGCCCGCAGGAAATCAGGATGATGCGCGTCAGTTTGCCGCGAATGGATTGATGCGTGGGAGCGGTGAGCACCTTATCCACCGCGCTTACCGGCGCCGTCGTGAATCACCCGCGCTAGTGCAAGTAAAGCCGCTCTAATTTTTAAGCCCGCTCTGTCGGCCGCATCCACATTAATCAGAAAGTTGACGCGGTCGCCCTCCGGAACGAACTGGATAATGCCGCCGCTCGCCGCAAAATCCTTTGTTTCTCCAACCGTCAGCACGGCTGAGCGGTTCAATCGATTCAGAATTTTCGATTGGAGTTTTGTTTCCGAGGAACTCACAAACAGCACATCGCACGCGCCCAAGTCGTCAAATCGCTTGCCACGCATCAGCGTCGGCTCGCGGTCACCAACCGGATGCCCCAGGATGGAATCGTCCAACGAGGTACCGAATGGGTCCTGACCCAGGACGCAAAAGTTGATGGTTGTGCTTGCTCCCTTTTTCTCACCGTTCAGGGACCGTGGCCATTCCACAAACTCTGCAAAATGGTGCAAATCCTCCGCTTCAGTTCGATAATTTGCCGGACCCTGCGCCGGCAAGGAACCTCCTGCCAAGCCGCACGTAATCGCGCCCAATAACAGAAACCGGCAGATGGTTTGCACACCACGCATCACGGATGGAAATCAGCAGGAAGATGGCCAAACCGTCATAGACACCCAGGCGCAACGCTCCTGCAATCACGACATTGCGTCGCGCGCCGGAGCGGTCGGAGCAGGTGATTTCGGTTTTCCTGTGCCAGTCGCAACGGCTGTGCCGGATTGGAACGCGGGAGTACTACGTTCCATTCCCTATGCTAGACTCCGCCGTCAGTTCGCGAATCGCTTAAACATGCTTACCAAGCCGGAATTTCGCGCGAGAAGGAAGCAGGAAAAATGAAGAGACCAGCCATCGCAATATTATTGAGCGCTACTATCCTTTGTTTCGGAGGCGCGAATGCGCAGCAGCAGCCACCTTCGTCGACTTCAAGCCACGACACTTTTCAGCTCAAGCCCACGCCGAAGACAATCTCTTGGGGCTTCTATGCTGCCAGCGTTCCTCCTGTTCTCCGCATTCATACTGGCGACACGGTTGAAATGCAAACGCTGATCACTTCCAGCCCGAAGGCTTTGCAAGGAGCTGGCGTTCCCGCGGATCAGGTCGAACAATCCCTGCGCGATATTTTCGATCAGGTGAAGGATAAAGGTCCGGGCGGGCATATTCTCACCGGCCCCATCTACGTGGAAGGAGCGGAACCCGGCGACGTTCTGGAAGTGCGCATCCAGTCCATTCGTCTCGCCATTCCGTATGCGTACAATGCCTTCGGGCCGGGGCGCGGATTTCTCCCCAACGATTATCCCTACGGACGAATGAAAATCATTCCTCTCGACGCGCAGCGCATGATCGCGCATTTCGCCGACGGAATTGAGATTCCACTTCATCCATTTTTTGGGAGCTTGGGAGATGCTCCCCCACCCGCCGCTGGACGCATCAGCAGCGCGCCGCCGTGGATGCATGCAGGCAATTTGGATAACAAATATCTCGTCGCCGGCACAACTCTTTACATTCCCGTGAACGCCGAAGGCGCGCTCTTCTGGGCCGGAGACGGCCACGCGGGACAGGGCGACGGCGAAGTGGACATCACCGCGATGGAAACCTCACTCATCGGCACGTTTCAGCTCATCGACCGCAAGGATATGCACTTGCTCTGGCCGCGCGCGGAGACTCCGGATTACTACATGACCATGGGCATCCATGAGGATCTCGACGAAGCCACGAAGATGGCTGTTCACGAAATGATCGATTTCCTGATGCACGACAAACACCTTTCGCGCGACGATGCTTATATGCTTTCCAGTGTCGCCGCCGATTTGCACATCAGCGAGCTCGTGGACGGCAATAAGGTCGTCAGCATGATGCTGCCGAAAGCGATTTTCACTCACCCCGACAACCACTAGTTAGATGTTTTGTAGGGCCCGACTACGGTCGGGCCGCGCCTGACGGAGGCCAGGCGTTCTGTTGTTGTCCTGAGGCTCCGGGAAAGTTTCACTCGCGACGGAGCGCCGCGGCCTCGTCGGCAGCTATATCCAACACGGAATCGAGATGCGCCACTTTGATAAGCTGCAAAACTCGCGCCGTGGGAGAAAAAAAGACGCAACGTCCTCCGCAGCGCCTTACTTCAGCACAGTGTCGCACCAGCGAGCCCAGGCCCCAACTATCCATGTCTGTCACGCCGCCTAGATTAATCGCAATCTGCCGCGCGCCTTCGTAAAGCAACTCCTTGAGCTTCTCCCGAAACTCCTGCTCACTTTCGCCCACCATCAGCGGGCCATTGAGATCGAGAATCGTTGTCGCGCCGGATTTGCGAATCCTGATTAACACGTGAACCTCGTGAACCGCACGCTATCGGAAGTCGTCCCTCCAGGCAAGCAAAACGCCGCGTTCCCTCGCAGCGTTGCCCCGCGGAATGCCATCCCTAGTGATGCGTGTTAATTGATGCGCGTTAGGAGATCTGCGTTCCTTTTAACTTTGTATCCTCGCAGCCGCCCCACAACGGAAGTTTGCAAGAATTACAGCGCTGCGCTGTCGAAACCAACCCGAACCAGCGCTCGCGCGCGAATACGCGCCCGCAGCGCGGACATGGAAAACGGCTCACGTTGTAACCCGTCACCCAAACCATCGCCATGTACGCCAGCAGCAGTTCCACAAATCCGCCCATACTCAATCCCAAAAAGCTCTTGATCGCAATGCCGAAAAACAGAATCGGAAATAATCCCGCGAACAGAATCCAGAAAGCGGCGCGCAAACGGCGAAATCTTCGCCATTCGCGATCGTAACGCGCCTGCCGGTCGGGTTCGTGCGTCGCCATCATCTTTTCTTTGGCGGCAAAAACTGCTTGTCGATTTTCGCGATGACCACGTAATTTGGATCCACCATTTCCGCCAGCCGAATGCGCGCCACTTTCGACAACAATTCGTACGCATCCAAATTGCTCAGGCCGTAATCCTGATGAATCCAATCGACAAGTTGCGCGAAGGCGATGCGCAGCGAATCGTCGAGGGGGCGCGTGATGCCCGCGGCCATTAATTCATGCTCATTCTCAAATCGCGGCCACGCGATTTTCCAACCCTTAATCACTCGCACTTCCAGGCGCACGCGCAGCGGAACTTCAATCGCCGTACCCGCCACTTCTCCGTCGCCCATCGCGGCGTGCCCATCGCCGAAATAAAGGAGAGCGCCCGCCACGTTCACGGGCAAGTAGAGCGTGTTTCCAACGCTCGCCTCCGGCGCGTCCATATTGCCGCCAAAGTTCGCGGGAACAACCGAACTGCGCGATTCGCCGCCCGCGGGCGCGACGCCAATGCAACCGAGAAACGGATGCAACGGAATCTTCGTGGTGAAACTCGAATCGTCAGCCTTGAACGTCGCGGTATTCGTCACCGGGTCGATGGGATAAAACCAAATGCGCTCGGGAAGCGGCTGATTGATCATCGGCGTAAAATCGGTGGGGTTCAGCGCCCCGAATCCCGGAGCCAGCGCACCGATTCCCTGTTTGCCGTTCACTTCGAGCGAAAGAAAACGTATCGCCAGCGTGTCGCCCGGCTCCGCGCCGTCAATGTAAAACGGGCCCGTCAGAGGATTGTCGCCCTTCGCCATCGCCAGCGTGTCGCCGGGATGTTGGATCGCGTCGCCAAAGCAATCAAGCGTGTTCGCCTCGATGATGTCGCCCGA
>DATGJE010000013.1:0-15037 GCA_035295305.1 Candidatus Acidiferrales bacterium
TTCATGCGTTTTTCAGGGTGATGGTTTCGATGACGTTGGCTACGTCTTCGCATTTGTCCGCAGCGATTTCGAGCACTTCGATGATTTCTTTCCACTTGATAATTTGGACGGGGTCTTTTTCCTGCTCGAAAAGCGTGGCGATCAGATTACGGCAGAGGCGGTCGGCTTCGTTTTCCAGGCGATTGATTTCGATGCAATGGCTGAGAACGTGATCTTTCTGTTCAAGGACGCGGACGGCGGCGACCATTTCCTTGGTGGCGTCAAGGAGCGCGCGCGCGAGGTCGACAACTCCCGGGCGGATTTTTTCGATGCGATACGTGACCAGGCGGCTGGCGGCGGCGTCGGTGAGATCGAGGACGTCGTCAATTTTGCTGGCAAGTTCGTGGATGTCTTCGCGGTCGAAAGGAGTGATGAAAGTTCGGTTGAGCTTCTTGAGCAAATTGTGTGTGATGGTGTCGTTGGTGTGCTCAATATCCTTAATTTTTTCGGCGGAGGCGACGGGATTCGAGAAATCTTCGAGCATGGCGACCATGGCTTGGGCAGCCACGTGAACGTTTTCGGCGAGCTCCACGAACATGTTGTGGAAGCCTTTTTCGCGAGGCAGAAGTTTGCTGAGTAATCCGGGCATGGAAGCGAGTCAATCCTGTTCTAGTAGTAGATAAGAGCCTGCCACTATACCGGAAGGGAATCGGAGGGGCAAGGAAGGGCGCTAGGCAAAAAAAACCGCCCGGCAACGTCGCCGGGCGGGCGTGAGTTGATGAAAGTTCAAAAACTAACGATGGTCTCGGCCGTCTGGTTTGTGATTTGGTTTCTGTTTATCGGGGTGGCGATTCCCGTTGTTCTTCTGGTTGCGCTGGTTGTTCTGACGCGCGAAGTTAGCCTGGCGATTTCCTTGATTGCGATCCTGGTTGCGGAAATCACCGCGGTTTTGGCCGCGATTTTCGTTCGCGTTGTTGTTGAAACGCTCGCCACGAGCGTTTGCGTGCACGACGCCACGATCGTTGAATGCGCCGGGGCGCGGCGTCGCTGCGACGTCAGGACGGCCGTGATTGACGGACGCGAACTGCGCGCGATTGTGGCTGGCTTCGTCGCGATGCTGCTCCTGCTCGCGCGTCGGGTCGATGTGGCGTTCGTGCTCGTAAGACTCTTCTTCGCGGGTTGGCCGCGCGTCGATGCCGCCGTGGCCGCCGTTGAAGCTGACGCGGGTGACGTTGTTCACAACGACGGTGCGATTGAACGTGTTATGGATCACGGTAACGTTCACGTTGTTCACCGAGCGGTTGTAGAAGAACTCATGGCCGCGCCATTCGCCTCCGAAAAAGCCAACTCCGGTGTAACCGAAGCCGTAGTTGATGCCGCCATAAAAGCCGACATGGGGTCCCCAATAGCCACGGTGCCAGACGTAGACGCCGCCTCCCCAGCCCCAATAGCCGGGCGTCCATAGAAAACCGGGCTCAGGAGCCAGCACCCAAGTGCCGGGCACCCAATAGTAGCCGTCGTCGCCGTAGGCCCAGTAACCGGGCGTCCAAATATAGCCGGGGCCAGGGCAGATCGGCTGCGCATAGACGGGCAGGGCCGGAGGGCCGATTCTGACAGACACGCCGATGCGGACCTGGGCGTGAGTGGCGGCCGGTATAGCCAGCATTACGAAAGCAAGCAGGAACCACTGCAAGAATCGATATTTACGCATCCTTGTCACCTCGAAGAAATAATTACAACGCCTGCACTGATAAAACACCCCGAGAAGCGAAAAGTTGTGGCTGCGGCGAGTCATGCAGCGGAACTCTTGCGAATTAAGCGTAGCGCGGCGAACGTGGAGGTTCAAGAATCTGGCGGGGAAGAGTTGTTTACGCGGCACCTGTACGATTGGGCAGGCGCAGTCATGCGGGTGGTGGTTTTGTAGTGGGAAGCCTGACATAATCTGCGGCGCGATGAGTCTTGAAGCGGGAACACGTTTAGGTCCGTATGAGATCCACGCGCCCATTGGCGCGGGCGGAATGGGCGAAGTGTATCGTGCGCGGGATACGCGGCTGGGACGCGATGTCGCGATTAAAGTGCTGCCCGAAGCGTTTGCGCGCGACGCCGAGCGCATGACACGCCTGCGGCGCGAGGCGCAGGTGCTCGCTTCGCTCAATCATCCCAACATTGCGGCGATCTATGGGTTCGAAGATTCCGGCGGCACGCACGCGCTGGTGCTGGAATTGGTAGAAGGGACGACGTTGGCCGAGCGGATCAAACAAGGCGGAATTCCGCTGGAAGAAAGGCTGGCGATTGCGAAGCAGGTCGCGGAGGGGCTCGAATATGCGCACGAGCGCGGGATTGTGCATCGCGATTTGAAGCCGGCGAATATCAAAATCACGCAGAACGACGCGGTGAAGATTCTGGACTTCGGATTGGCGAAGGCGCTCGAAACCGATGGTGCGTCGGCGGACATTTCCAGCTCGCCGACGATTAGCCGGATGGCCACGCTGGCAGGAATTATTTTGGGAACGGCGGCGTACATGTCGCCGGAGCAGGCGAGAGGCAAAACGGTTGACCGCCGCACGGACATTTGGGCGTTTGGCTGTGTGCTTTACGAAATGCTGACCGGCGAAATGATCTTCGCCGGGGAAACCGTCACGGACACTCTGGCGGCAGTGATCAAGAGCGAGCCGGATTGGTCGCAACTTTCACCGAATACACCGCTTGCAATTCGCAATTTGTTGCAGCGCTGCCTGAGGAAAGACTCGCGACAGCGATTGCAATCCATCGGCGATGCACGAATTGTGCTCGAAGAATACCTCGTGAATCCAAACGCGGCAGCAGAAGCGGCAGCCGAAAACCGGCTATCCGTTGGTGGCGCGAGACCGCCCCTGCAAACATGGCAGCGGGCACTGCCATGGGCCGTCGCCACCGCGCTGACCGTCGTGGTCATCATCGGCGCGGCTGCTTATTTTCGTTGGAAGGCTGGGCCCCCGGCGGCTACGGACATCACTTCTCTAAGTGTTTCCCTGCCCCAAGGCGTGAATCTTGCACTGCGTGACTCGTTGCCACTGGCGTTCTCGTCTGATGGGAGAAGCTTGGTCTTCATGGCCGAGAAGGGCGGCGTCGAACAATTGTATCTGCGCGCGATGGATCAGCTGGATGCGCTGCCGATTCAGGGAACCGAAGGCGGTGTTAGCGCGTTCTTTTCTCCCGATGGCCAATGGATCGGATTTTTCGCAGACGGCCAACTGAAGAAAGTCTCAATTCATGGTGGCGAGCCAGTGGCACTGGCTGATGCTCCCAACGAGCGCGGAGGAAGCTGGGGGCCGGATGGAACCATCATCTTCTCGCCGGAATACGCAGCGGGCCTGATGCGGGTTCCCGCAAGCGGCGGGAAAGTGGAGGCATTGCTCGTTCCAGCCACAAAGAATGGAGAGCGCACCTATCGCTGGCCGGAAGTGCTGCCGAACGGCAAAGGCGTCATCTACACGATTGGATTGAGGACAGGTATCGCGAATTATGACGATGCTGAAATCGCGCTCTATTCCTTCGATGCGCGGCAAACCCACATTCTGACGCACGGATGGATGGCGCGCTATTCTTCCGCGGGATATCTGATGTGTCTTCGGGGAGGGGTCCTTACCCTGCTGCCGTTCGATGAAGATCGCCTGCAAGTAACGGGAGCTGCGGTCCAATTGCGGCAAAGCGCCGGGGGTGATCCTTCAAGCAGCGCTGGATATTTCAGCATAGCGGCGAAAGGAACTATGGTTTATGTGCCGGGGAGCTTCAGCCAGCCTGGAGGTTTGCTAACGCTAGTGAACCGAAAGGGCGAAAGTCACGCCTTGCCGCTTCCGGCAAAGCAATACAATAACCCGCGCTTTTCGCCGGACGGCAAGCGATTAGTTTTTGCGGTCGGCAACGTAACTGGCCCGGCCGATGTTTGGACTTGCGATTTGAAGAGCGGAAATTTGAATCGGCTCACCTTCGATAACGATTCGATCCTTCCGGTGTGGTCGGCCGACGGGACAAAGGTCGCGTTCGACTCGCTTCGTGCTGGTGAGGGCATCAATACGAGGGTAGCGGATGGAAACGGAAACGAGCAGCCGCTTTTTAATCCACGCGTAGAAGGGGTTCAGCCGGATGCCTGGTCGACAGATGGGAAGTTTTTCGCCTTCACGGTCGACAGAGCTCCAAATGGTGATCTGTGGACTGAGGATTTGGGGGCGAATGCGCAGCCGAAGCTTTTTCAGACAAGCGCCTCTGGCGCAACCTTTTCCCCGGATGGAAAGTTCATTGCCTATACGTCGTATCAATCGGCTGCATATCAGGTTTTTGTGCGGGAGTTTCCGTCGGGAGGACAATGGCAGATAAGCAACGACGGCGGCGAGGGACCGAGATGGAGCCGGGACGGGAAGGAATTATTCTATGAACACATGTCCATGGCGGGCATTCAGACGTGGATGATCGAGGGAGTGAACGTTGCCACGAAGCCGTCGTTCCGGGCCGGTTCGCCTCATGAGTTGTTCGGATTCTCGCTTGATCAGTACGTGATGGCGACCACTCCGTATGTCGACTACGATGTTTCGCCCGACGGCAAGGAGTTTGTATTTGTGCAGACCAGGGGCTCGACGCAGGCTCCGTCGTCACTGAATGTGGTCCTGAATTTCCCGGCCGAGACTCGCGCGCTTGTCGAAGGGAAGTGAAATGCCGTTAACCACACGAACAAAGCTCGGACCGTATGAAATTGTCGCGCCCATTGGCGCGGGCGGAATGGGCGAAGTCTATCGTGCGCGGGATACGCGACTGGGGCGCGATGTGGCGATAAAAATTCTGCCGCAGCATTTGACCGAGAAAGCTGACGCGCGGCAAAGATTTGAACGTGAAGCGCGCGCGGTCTCTTCGCTGAACCATCCGCACATCTGCACGCTCCACGATATCGGCCATCAGGACGGCACCGACTTCCTTGTGATGGAATTCCTGGAAGGCGAAACGCTGGCAAGGCGTTTGGAAAAAGGGCCGCTGCCGACGGCGGAGCTGCTACGGATCGCGATTGAAATTGCGGATGCGCTGGAGAAGGCGCACCGGCAGGGGATTCTGCACCGCGACTTGAAGCCGGGAAACATCATGCTGACGAAGGGCGGCGCGAAGCTGCTGGATTTCGGGCTGGCGAAGACAGGCGGCGACGCAATGGCCGCTGCACCCGCACTCACGAGCTTCACTCAATCGGTGAATCAGGAAAAGTCGGAGCCGCTGACGGCGGAAGGGACGATTGTCGGAACGTATCAGTACATGTCGCCGGAACAGATGGAGGGAAAAGAAGCAGACGCGCGCAGCGATATTTTTTCGTTTGGCGCCGTGCTATTTGAAATGGCCACGGGCAAGCGCGCGTTCGAGGGGAAAACGACGGCGAGCGTGATTGCGGCGATTCTCGAACGCGAACCGCCAGCGATTTCGCAATTGCAGCCAATGTCGCCGCCGGCGCTCGACCGCACGGTAAAAATTTGCCTAGCGAAGGATCCGGATGAACGATTCCAGTCCGCGCATGACGTGAAATTGCAACTGGAATGGATACGCGATGCGGTGTCGCAGGCAGGAGTGCCGGCGCCGGTTGTTGCGCATCGGAAAACACGGGAGGGAATTGCGTGGGCTACGGCAGCGCTACTGGTGATCGTGGCGGCGATTTTCGCTACCGGATATTTCTTGCGCGCTCCGCGGGATGAGCCTGCGATTCGCGCCTCCATCAAACCACGCGCGGGCACGACCGTCATAAGCATCACAAGCTACAACGGCGGAACGGCGGGTTTTGCCATTTCACCGAACGGTCTTCGCATCGCGTATGTGGCCGTGGGAACCGATGGCAGGTCACAGTTGTGGGTTCGACCGATGGACTCGTGGCAATCGCAGCCACTCGAGGGCACTGAGGGCGCAAGCATGCCATTCTGGTCGCCCGACAGCCGGTTCATCGGATTTTTTGCGGACGGAAAACTAAAAAAAATCGAGGCATCAGGGGGCGCGCCGCTGGCGCTTGCGGATGCGCCAGCGGGTCGAGGCGGCACGTGGAATCGAGATGGGACAATCCTCTTTACACCGTTCTTCAGCACTCCGGTTTTCCGTGTGTCGGTAGCAGGCGGTGTCGCGACACCCGTGACAACCCTTAATCGCAACAGCAATGAATCCACGAACCGGTGGCCGTACTTCTTGCCGGATGGCCGGCACTTTCTCTATCTAGCCGGCAATCCGCTGACGCCGACGGGAAGTCCGACCAATTCCATCATGGTTGGCTCGCTTGATTCGAAAGAAACGAAGTTCCTGTTTCACAGCCATTCCAACGCCATCTACGCGTCGGGCAACGTGCTCTTTCTTCGGCAGAATACGTTGATGGCGCAGCCGTTCGACACCAAGCGTCTCGAATTGGACGGTGATGCCGTTCCAATCGCAGAAGATGTGGAAGATGTTGCGCCGCGAGTGCAGGGCAGCTTCTCCTCGTCTGACAATGGAACGCTGGCTTACTTGGAGACAGCAAGCGCTGCCCGTCAGCTTTTGTGGTTCGACCGGAGCGGCAAGCAAGTGGGAGCGGTGCCCGGAACGGACAGCTATGCGGATCCGCATATCTCGCCCGATGGCAAAGAGCTCGCCTTTGTTCTCGAATCGCCCGCAACGGATCTCTGGCTTTACGATATGACTCGCGGAGTAAAGACTCGATTCACGTTTGGCTCCGGCAATGAATCGCCGAACTGGTCGCCCGATGGCAGCCGCGTGGCGTTTACGTCAATTCGCGGCGGTGAATTCGGAATTTATGAAAAACCCGCCGATGGCTCAGGGCATGAAGAGGTCCTTGTCCCATCTGGTCCGGAGCAGATTTACCCGTTGGACTGGTCCCCGGACGGAAAACTGCTTGCGTACTTTGAGTGGGGGCTCAGCGCGACGGCACAAGCGCAAATGTGGATACTTCCGTTGAAGGATCGCAAACCATATGTGTTTAGTCAGCTGCAGCAATCATCGTCTCCTTCTTCCCGTTTTTCGCCGGATGGCAAATGGCTGGCTTATAGCTCAACGGAATCGGGGAGGACGGAGGTTTACGTGACGCCATTTCCGGGACCTGGAGGCAAGTGGCAGATCTCGACGGATGGCGGGTCGTTCCCGCAATGGAGGCACGATGGCAGCGAACTCTTCTACATTTCGCTCGACGACAAACTCATGTCAGTGCAAGTAAAGGAAAACGGATCGAGTTTTGTGGTCGGGGCGGTTAAGCCGCTTTTTCAAACGAAGCCGTATTTTGGCCTGTTCACGGCGAATTTGTTCGATGTGACGGCGGATGGACAGCGGTTCATCATTCCGTACGACTCGGGGCAAGCGAACAGAACGATTTCGCTGGTGCTGAATTGGCCGGCGCTGCTGAGAAAGCAGTGATGAGTGGTCAGGTCGCATTCGTTAGGGACGAGCAATGACAAGGAGGCTTGCGGGGAGCCGTGCAACAGCAGATTCCTCGCTGGATGCTGGTCGCATCCGTTCGGAATGACAACTTGAGTGATTGGCCGAAAAGAAAAGGCGCTCCGATGAATTGGAGCGCCTTTGAGGCGCGAAAAGCCTCACGTCAGTCCCGATAAAAACGATCGGGACGGGACGTGAGCTACAGAAACAAAAAGGGGCGGGGTTGACCTCGCCCCTTTGACCTGCCGTCGCCTCGATTGGAAACATCGAGGCTCCTCGGAATGACAAAGCAGTTTAGTACATGCCGCCCATGCCGCCACCACCGCCGCCAGGACCACCGGCGCCAGCAGCCTTCTTGTCGTCTTCCTTGATGTCAGCCACGAGAGCTTCCGTGGTGAGCATCAGGGCCGCGATGGACGCTGCGTTCTGCAGCGCCAAGCGGGTTACTTTTGCGGGATCGATGACGCCGGCCTTGACCATGTCGCCATACTCGCCGGTATCGGCATTGAAGCCGAAGTTGTCGTCCTTCGAATCGCGAACGCGGCCAACGATGACCGCGCCTTCTTCTCCCGCGTTGTGAGCGATTTGCCGCATGGGCTCTTCGAGAGCGCGCTTGACGATGTTGACTCCGATTTCCTCATCGCCAGTGGCCTTGATCTTCTCGAGCGCCGCTACGCAGCGGAGCAGAGCAACGCCGCCGCCGGGGACAATGCCTTCCTCGACCGCAGCGCGTGTGGCGTGCATGGCGTCTTCGACGCGAGCCTTCTTTTCCTTCAACTCGGTTTCTGTCGCCGCGCCTACCTTGATGACGGCAACGCCGCCAACCAGTTTGGCCAGCCGCTCTTGCAGCTTTTCCTTATCGTAGTCCGAGGTGGTGTCCTCGACCTGCGTGCGGATCTGCTTGACGCGGCCTTCGATCTCGCCGGGCTTGCCGTAGCCTTCGACAATGGTGGTGTTGTCCTTGTCGATGGTGATTTTCTTGGCGCGGCCCAGGTCTTCGACCTTCACGTTTTCGATCTTGATGCCAAGGTCCTCGGTGATAGCGCGTCCGCCGGTAAGCGTGGCGATATCCTCGAGCATGGCCTTGCGGCGGTCACCAAATCCCGGAGCCTTGACTGCGGCGCATTGCAGCGTGCCACGGAGCTTGTTGACAACCAACGTTGCCAGCGCTTCGCCTTCGACGTCTTCGGCGATGACCAGCAACGGCTTGCCCATTTTTGCGATCTGCTCGAGCAACGGGAGCAAATCCTTCATGGAGCTGATTTTCTTTTCGTGGATCAGGATGCGGACATCCTCGAGGGCGCATTCCATGCGCTCGGGATCGGTGACGAAGTAAGGGGAAAGGTAGCCGCGGTCGAATTGCATTCCTTCGACCACTTCGAGCGTGGTTTCCATCGTCTTGGATTCCTCGACGGTGATCACGCCATCCTTGCCGACTTTCTTCATTGCTTCCGCGATGATGGCTCCGATTTGCTTGTCGTTATTGGCGCTGATCGTGCCGACTTGCGCGATCATGTCGCCCTTCACGTCTTTATGGAGCTTCTTGATTTCCTCGATGGCGACTTCGACGGCCTTCTCGATGCCGCGCTTGAGGGCCATCGGGCTTGCGCCAGCTGCGACCGTCTTCACGCCTTCGCGGAAAATAGCCTGAGCCAGAACAGTTGCCGTGGTGGTGCCGTCGCCAGCGACGTCGGAAGTTTTCGACGCGACTTCGCGGACCATTTGGGCGCCCATGTTTTCGAGCGGATCGGGCAGCTCGATTTCCTTCGCCACGGTGACGCCGTCCTTGGTGATGATCGGCGCGCCGAATTTCTTTTCGATGACCGCGTTGCGCCCCTTGGGGCCCAGCGTGATCTTGACGGCGTCAGCCAGAATATTGACGCCCCGCAGAATCGACTGGCGCGAATTCTCACCAGTCACAATTTGCTTTGCCATGAGAACTAGTCCTCCTCAATTTCTCTTGAATGAATTGCCCGGCGGATTGCTCCGCGTGGGTTGTTACTTTCTGCCGGACGCCGCTTTTGCAGCGCCGCCGAGTTTGGCGAGGATCTCGTCTTCTTTCAGGATGAGATATTCCTCGTCGTCGATCTTGATTTCGTTGCCACTGTATTTGCCGAACAGGATGCGATCGCCGGCTTTTACGTCGAGGGGAACTCGCTGGCCTTTCTCGAGTTTTCCTGCGCCGACGGCGACAACTTCACCTTCCTGGGGCTTTTCTTTTGCCGTGTCGGGGATGATGATTCCGCCCTTGACGGTTTCCTTCTCTTCGAGCCGCTTCACGAGCACACGGTCGTGCAGCGGGGTAATGTTCACTGCCATTTTTCGTAACCTCCGCTAAGAGACTTCGGGATTATCGCGAGGGTGGTGCGGGGGACAATTAGCACTCCTCTTCGACGAGTGCTAATATATGCAGTTTTCGGACGACTGTCAAGGAATTTCCGGACATTTTCCGAGATTCTACGGTTTCCGCCGGATCGTTCCTACTTCTTGTATCTTGTTTATATACAGTATCTTGCTGTAGTGCCAGATTTATCCGACAGTTGGGCATTGAAGTGCGATGAGCGGTGCGAGTAGAATCCGACACCAACGCTACCAATGCCTGCGCTCTTCTACATTCGACTGATTGCGTTTACGGCGGGGGCGCTGCTGTACCTGTTTTTGTTGGCGCTGATTGTGGGGCACCGGCGGCCGCGACGGTTCGAACGCGCGCTCTTCTTCTTGATCCTCGCGCTGTTTTTCTTCTACTCCGGGGCATTGCTCGCTGCCAACGCAGCGATTCATTACGCAAGTCCACCTGTGAGCACAGCGATATTCGCGATGGGCTTGGTGCTAGGCGGGCTGGGCTTTTTGCCGGGGCTGCTGGTTCACACAGAAGTGGAATACGAGGCGATGGCGGGGGCGGTTCGCATCGGGGCGGGGCGGAAAATTCTGGTGGCAGCGTTTTATCTGCCGGCGGTGTTTTTTCTGGTGCGCATTGGTCCGCAAATATTGGCTCGGCCGAGGCTGGACGTTTTGTGGTCGGGCGGCTTCGCCGCGACGTTTTATGGAATCTGGATGAGCCTCGCACTGGCGACTAGCGCATGGCTTGAGATGCGGGCATCGAGGGCACGCGATGATTCATCCTCGCGCCGACTGCATATTTTTCTTGGCGGCGCTTTCGGCGTGTTGGCGGTGCTCATCTTCTATGCATACGGACTGAGCCTGCTGCACAGGCCGGACACGCTGGCGAAATTGGGCGCGGCGGTGGTTGTTGCGGGACTGATTCCCGGGGCGGTGTTGGGGTACTTCGCGCTGCGCTACAACTTTCTGCAAATCGGCATGCAGCGAAATTTGGTTTACGCCGTCTCCGCCGCGTTTCTGGCAATGCTCTATCTGGCGCTAGTGCGGCGCGTAAGCGGATGGCTGGAACCAGTTCTTCCTCCCGAAGCGACGGCGGCGGTGCTACTTTTTGTTTTGGTGATTTTCTTTGAGCCGCTGGAGCGGGTGATTGGGCGCACGCTCTACCGTTCGTTTCAGCAGCGAATGGACCGGGTGCAGCGACTGCTCGTTGAATTGCAGACGGAAGCGCAAAACGGCGATCTGGAGAAATTGCTTTCGAGGGCGGAGGGGCGGATTCGCGAGGAATTTGGTTTGTCGGTGGCGCGTTTGGCGCTGCCACGCGGAGCTGATTGGACGCCGCTGCGGGCGCCGGGAGGGTTGGGGCATTGCGTCGAGCTTCCGTTGAAAAACGGGCGCGAAGAAATTGGTGTGTTGGAGGCGTGTTCGACGGGCGCGGTGCTGGTGGGCGAAACAACGGTGG
This sequence comes from Candidatus Acidiferrales bacterium, assembly GCA_035295305.1. Taxonomy (GTDB): domain Bacteria; phylum Acidobacteriota; class Terriglobia; order Acidiferrales; family UBA7541; genus DAHUXN01. Next base: position 11,195 of record DATGJE010000013.1, read on the forward strand.
CGCTGGAATTTCTCGCCGAGCAATTGCCGACGCTCATCAATCACTGCCGTTTGATTGGGGAGAAGCTGCGTTTGGAGCGCGAGCTTGGCGAACGCGAGCGGCTGGCGCTGGTGGGGCAAATGGCGGCGAGTATTTCGCACAATTTGCGGAATCCGATCAGCTCGATGAAAACTGTTTTGCAGGCGCTGCTCGAGGAACGCGATTTGACGCCGCGCGTGCGCGAGGATTGCGAAATTGTTGTTCGCGAAATGGATCGGCTGAGCAACAAGCTGACGCAACTGCTGCGTTACGCTCGGCCAGGGATTCGCGGAAACGACGGCGCGGGACGAATTGCGATTACGGCGATTACGGAGCAGGTCGTATCTCTGCTGCGGCGAGATGCGGAACGGCGGAATGTGCGGCTGGAATTCGCAGCGGACGACGTTGGAGGTGAGACCGTTGTCGTCGGATCGGAAGAGGCTTGGACGGACGTTATCTCGAATCTGGTGGTGAATGCGATTGAAGCGCAGAGCGACGGTGGGAAAGTTAGCGTGTCGATGAGGCGATGCGGTGGTGCGATGCGCGTGGAGATTATCGACGACGGGCCCGGCATTGCAGCGGATGCGGGCGCGAAATTGTTTCAGCCATTTTTTACGACGAAGCCGAGCGGCACGGGACTGGGGCTGGCGATTGTTGAGCGGCGCGTGGTGGAAATGGGCGGCGCGATTTCGTGGGAGAGTCCGGTGAGTGACGGGGGCGGAACAAGATTTGTGATTACTCTGCCGACTGGAAAACAAGAAGCAGATCCCTCGCCGCATGAGGGGCTCCCTTCGTGACTCAGGGCAGGCGGGATGACAGCTTAAGTATGGAGCGGAAGTAAATGGGTGAGCATACTGAGCTCCGAGAAGGGATGTGATTCTCATGCGGACGATTCTGATTGTGGACGATGAGCCGGCGGCGCGTTACGGTTTGCGGCGGGCGCTCGAAAATATCTATCACGTGGTGGAAGCGGATTCGGCGGCGGCCGCGCGCGAATTGCTCGCGCGCGAGAACCCAGACCTGGTGCTGCTCGACGTGGTGCTGCCGGGAGAGGATGGGATTTCGTTTCTGCGCGCGATACGCGCGGAAGGATTCGACAAGCCGATTCTAATCGTGTCCGCGCTGGATACGGCGAAAACGGCGATTGAGGCGTTGCGCGGTGGCGCGAATGATTACATCGTGAAAGGCTTCGATATCGACGAGCTGCGGCAACGCATCGCAAACCTGGTGCGCATCGTGGAATTGGAAGCGGACAACACGCGGTTGCGGCGGCAACTGATCGTCGAAGGAGAGTTTGGACGCATGCGCGGCGCGTCGGCACCGATGCGGCGCGTGTACGAACTCGCCGAACGCGTGGCCGCGACGGATACGACCGTGCTGATTTGCGGCGAGAGCGGTACGGGAAAGGATTTGCTGGCGCAGGAAATTCACGAACGTTCGCCGCGAGCCGGGAAGGCGTTCATCGCCGTGAATTGCGCGGCGCTGCCGGAGAATCTGATCGAGTCGGAACTTTTCGGGTACGAAAAAGGCGCGTTCACAGGCGCGGCGCAAACCAAGAAAGGGAAATTCGAGCTGGCTTCGGGCGGCACGCTTTTTCTCGACGAAATTGGAGACATGAATCCGGTAACCCAGGCAAAAGTGTTGCGCGCGCTGGAAAGCCGAAAAATTGAGCGATTGGGCGGCACGCATTCGATTGACGTGGACGTGCGAGTGATCAGCGCGACGCATCGCAATCTTGAGGAGGAAATTGGCGCGGGACGGTTTCGCGAGGATTTGTATTATCGTCTGCGCGTGGTGACGCTGGAATTGCCTTCGCTGCGCGCGCGCAAGGAAGATGTGCCACTGCTCGCGGGAGCGTTTCTCGAACAGCTCGGAGCGCGTCACAATCGCGCGGCGCGGATTTCGCAGGAGGCGGCAGCCGCGCTTTTGCATTACGATTGGCCGGGGAATGTGCGCGAGTTGAAAAACGCGCTGGAGCGCAGTCTGGTGCTGAGTGCGGGCGAAACGATGGGGCTCGAAGATTTGCCGGAGGAAATTCGGCGCGGCGGCAACTCGCAAATACGGCACGGCGCCGGAGCGTCCGACGAAATTCTGGGCGAAATTGATTTTCGCGAGGCGAAGAGAAAATTCGAGGTGGCTTTTCTGAAGCGCAAACTGGCGGAGCATCGTTGGAATGTGTCGCGGACAGCCGCGTCGGTGGGATTGCACCGGCAAAGCTTGCAGGAAAAATTGCGTGAACTGGGCATCGAGCGTCCGGGCAAATAGGAATGGCGAATCGCGAACCGGTTGGCGGATTTATTTTGGCGGGGGGACGAAGCTCGCGCATGGGGCGGGCGAAAGGGTTGCTGGCGTTTGGAGGCGAGCCGCTTGTGGTGCATGCCGCGCGCTTGCTGGAATTCGGGAGCGGACCGCGCATTACGCCGATAATCATCGGGCCGCCGGATGTTTACGCAAATCTTGGAATTCGCGTGGTTCCTGACGATGGCGAAAATCTTGGGCCGCTTGGCGGCATTTCCACGGCGCTGCGCATCGCAACGTGCGAATGGAATTTGATCGTGGGGTGCGATCTGCCATTTCTGACGCGCGAATGGCTCCAATTCTTGATCGGACAGGCGATCGGCTCGCCGGCCGACGTGGTGATACCGCTGAACGAGCGCGGGTTTGAACCACTCTGCGCGATGTATCGAAAGAGCGCGCGTAGTACGATTGCGGAGGCCATCGAACGCGGTGTGCGAAAAATTACCGACGGGTTGGCGGCTCTGACTTTGGCAAGCATCGCACCCGCGGAATGGAAAGCCTTTGACCCCTGCGGCCGCCTGTTCAAGAATGTGAACACGCCCGAGGACTACGACGAGGCGCGCGAGAGCCTGGGAGAGAAAGCGGCATCGTGAGCGAACATTACATCGAATTTCAAGGGGTTTCGAAAGCGTTCGATGAGCAAGTGGTGCTGCGCGACGTGAGTTTTTACATGGATCGCGGAGAGACGGCCGTGATTTTGGGACGCAGCGGCGTGGGCAAATCCGTCTCGTTGAAATTGATTTTAGGATTTCTGAAGGCGGATGCGGGCCGCATTATTGTGGGCGGCGAGGACGTTACGAATTTTACCGAGGCGCAGCTTGCTCTGGTGCGGCGGCGCGTGACGATGGTCTTTCAATCCGGCGCGCTGTTCGATTCGCTTACAGTGGCGGACAATGTCGCGTTCCCCATGGTGTCGTTGGGCAACGCGGACAGAGATGCGGTGGATGCGCGTGTGAGCGAGTTGCTCGAAATGCTAGAAGTCGAGCAATTCGCCGACCGGCTCCCGTCGGAATTGAGCACGGGCACGAAGCGCGCAGTGGCGATTGCGCGGGCGCTGGCGCAGGATCCGGACGCGATTCTCTATGACGAGCCAACGACGATGGTGGATCCGATCATGGCGGCGCATACGGGTGAGCTGATCCTGAAACTCAAGGAAAAATTCCACAAGACGTCGATTGTGGTGACACATGATACGCACCTGGCGCGGCGGCTGGCCGACCGCGTCATTTTTCTTCACGATGCCGGCGTCGGATTTTTCGGCACGTGGGCGGAGTTCGAAAAGTCGGAGGAGCCGTTTCTTCGAAATTTCCGCTTGCAAGATGAGTTGATTCCCGCGCTGGACATCACCGCATCGAGCGCAGATTGATGAGTTCTGGCGCGATGGCGGATCCAAAAAAGCAATTGAGGCGCGTCCTGGGATTCTGGGACGTGCTGCTCTTCAATATCGCGACGGTGCTTGGCCCGCGTTGGCTGGCGGCCGCGGGGTATAACGGCACGTCGTCGATCAGCTTGTGGATTATCGCGGCG
>DATGJE010000014.1:0-4629 GCA_035295305.1 Candidatus Acidiferrales bacterium
GCCAGCTATCTCGCGCTGAAGTCAAAGGAAGAGCAACAAATCAAAATCGATAAGTTCAAGAGTGAAGCCGGCATGTTCATCCGAATCCTGATGCTGCCGCTCGCCGGCGGCGCTTCGCTCACGCGCTTCCTCTTCGGTCAAGCGACGGTGCAATTCATCGGCCGCCTGTTCTCCCGTCTCACCTCGCGCTGAATTCAATTCCGCTCAACTGTTTTTCGATCGCGCTCCGTCGCACGCCTCGTTGTACAATGCGCGCGCTCACACTGCAGCCGGCGCGAGCCCGGCGGAAAAGGATTCCGCGAATGCAATTCAACCAGCTCTTGATGCCGAAACAATCAGCCATGGCCAAATTGCTGCTGTGCGTGATGATTCTCTCCTTGGGATTTTGCGTTGCGTCGCTCGCATGCGCGCAAGACTCCGGCGCAGCGCGCGCGGCCAACGTCGACAGCTATGTCCTTCAAGCCATGCATGAACAGAAAATCCCTGGCTTGGCTTTGGCCGTTGTGCGCGACGGCAAAATCGTGAAAGCGAAAGGCTACGGCCTCGCCGACATCGAATGGAACGCGCCTGTGACACCGGAAACGGTATTCGAGTCAGGCTCCATCGGCAAACAATTCGCTGCGACTGCCGTGATGATGCTCGTCGAAGACGGAAAAATTGGCCTCGACGATAAAATCACCAAGTATTTTCCCGATGCTCCCGCCACCTGGCGCGACATCACCGTGCGAAATTTGCTGAGCCACACATCGGGAATCAAGAATTACACGGACGGCAAGGAAGTGGATTACCGCAAGGATTACACGGAGAGCGAATTGCTAAAGATGGCGGAATCGACGCCGCTCGATTTCCCGCCGGGCACTGGCTGGAATTACAGCAACACGGGATTCGTCGTGCTGGGAATTTTAATTCACAAAGTCACGGGAGAATTTTACGGCGACTTTTTGCAGCAGCGCATCTTCCGCCCGCTTGGCATGAACACAACGCGCATCATCAGCGAGTCGGACATTATTCCGAATCGCGCCTCGGGCTATCAGCTGGTCAAAGGTGAATGGAAGAATCAGGATTGGGTTTCGCCTTCCCTCAACACGACCGCGGACGGCAGCTTATATTTCAGCGTCCTCGATTTGGCAAAGTGGGACGCCGCGCTTTACACCGACAAGCTGCTCAAGCGTTCGAGCCTCGACCAGATGTGGACCATCGCGAAGCTCAACGACGGCAAGCCCAACAAGGGCGATTACGGCTTTGGCTGGTTCATTCGCAGCATGAATGGCCACCGGCTGACTGAACACGGCGGCTCGTGGCAGGGCTTCACAAATATGATTTCGCGTTACGTGGATGACAAGTTGACAGTGATTGTGCTGACGAATCTCGATTCCGCGCATTCAAATCCGGGAGAGATCTCTCACGGTGTAGCGGGCCTGTACATTGCAGCGCTGACCCCGCCTCCACCGCGCCAGTCCGCCGCGCACAAATGAAAATAAGTGGTGACCGCGCCTCGGACGGCGTTACGCCGCGCTGGCGTTTTTTTCCTCGCGAACCGCGGCGCGCATCATCGCGGTGATTTCCGGCGTGATCCGCCGTATATTGTGTTTGAGTCGCGCGTGCTCCGCGGCTTTCCGCATGACTTCCTCTTCCGAGTCCGCGTGAACCACGTAACTGCATCCGGGAATAACATCATCGCAACGAAGTGACTTGGCCATGGGGAACTCCTTCCGGCCTGCGGCCATATTTCGTATGGCCTAGCATGAGATTCTGCGCGCGATTCTACGCCTCGCCATAGCCGCAACACAACGTGTCAGTTTCCTGCGAAGACAAGGCCAATCGTAAAGCGCCGATTCCTGAATTCACTTCTGCACGATTAAATTGGACTACTAGTGTCATTTGCTTTTTGCGATTGGTGCCGCCTAGGAAGGTGGCACACTACGTATTCACTGGGCTCGCTCGATTCTACGTATTTCGAGCACCGGTGGGTTTCCTGAATGGTCAAACTGAGTGTGGAAATTGTCAAAAAATCCGTTTCGTCCCAGAATAGCAGCCACTGATAATTTCTTGCAAAATCCGGCCATGATATTAATTATCCAATCCGCTTCCACGTAGACCTGGACCTTGTGAAAGTACACTGGCTCGGGAGCGCCTTTAGTGATCCCGCCCACAGAATCCTCAATGCCCCTCTCGACGTCAATCCCCAAGTACTCGGCTACGCTAGACTGGAAAAAGCAATATGGGGAACCAGAGTCAACGACCGCCGGCATACGTGGTGTTTGCTTGTGATTATATCCGACCCGCACCTGTAGGATCGGCATCCAGGCCGCTACTTCCTTTCTGAATGCGGGATGCGGTGGGTCTAGTGGGAATCGTGTGTAATTCTTCTTCATGTCAGTAGATTGCTGGTCTCCACGTCTTGGGCGCCCACATAACAACGGGATCCTGCACGCCATTCACCCTGGCCTCTTTTACGGCTTCCGCCATAGTTTCGCCACGGCCTACAATTGCATCTTGGTCTTCATTCAGTGCAAGCCAGCAATCACGCGGGCCTTCAGATAAAAGGGTCACAAAATCTTTTTGAGTCATGGTTGGATTCCTCCAGCTAATTAGACGCGAACTAGCAATAGATAGGTTTAAGACAGTCCGACAGAATTAACAACCGTATTCTTTACTTGACAACATTAGTATCCTATGATACAAGGAATACATGGAAACGAAAACTATCAATCTCCGAGACCTGCCAGAGGAATTGGTACGCCGGGCAAAGGCGTGCGCTGCTCTTCATGGAATAACTCTAAAAGCTTTCGCTGTAAAGGCGTTGGAATCTGCCACACAGAAAGACATTCCGGCGATGAGCACAGCCTCCTTCATGGCTACCCGCCATCGCGGAAAACACACAAGAGCCAAGTAACGAGCCCCGCTTCCCGCTGCCTGCCAGAGAGGCTGCGAAACGCGCAATTCTAGAAGTGCTCTTTTTCTTCGGCCTCGGCGAACGGCGTTTCAATGTCCGTGGAGATGCGCGCCCATGCGCTGGTGCGCCAGTTATCGACAATGTGTTTCGCCGGCACCCACGCGCCGACGGGCATCAGCAAACGCTCCGAGAGCGCCGCAACATATGGCTCGTACATTCGCCGCAAATCGCCAAGCCGCCGTTCGGATTCTTCACGGTCCTCCGAGCAGCAGTCCGACAGCTTCGCCGAGATCAGCACTTCATGCAATTTTTGCAACTCGCCGGGAGGCAGACGCGCGCCGTCCGTGCGCTTCGGCGGACAATTCAACACTTGCGCCAGATCCACCACGGCATGGCGCGAAATCGCGAATGTCAGTTTCGCCTGCCAACGCAGCGCGCCTTGGCCATATGAAATCAGCAGCGCGGACGCATCCAGAATTGTCGTCAGCGCCGCCAGCCACGATTGGTTGTTGTGCTGCGAACGGAAATAGCACAGTACGGGATACGACAGGTGGCTTTCCATCAGCTCCGCGGCCCACGTTTCCCAGTCGTGAAAATATTGCTCGAGCGCCGCGACGCTCTGCGGCTGCGTGTGGCGTTGCAGCAATTCCGACGCCGTCGGCGGCGAACCCGCGCGCGCGTCGAGCAGCGAAATATTCACTTCGCGTCGCGAAAACGCTCCATACAGCACGGGCAAATAGCTGATCACCACGGCGAGAAAACCGAAGCCGATTCCCGCTTCGATCACGGTAATCACGCGCGCCAGTTCCGTCTGCGGCGTCACGTCGCCCAAACCCAGGGTAAAAAACGTGGTGCCGCTCAGATAAAAATCAGCGAGGAAGCCGCGATGCTCATTCACTCCCAGACTGATTGCGGAGCCGGCCCCGAAATGCAAAAGCGCGAAAGCGAAAATCAGTCCCAGAGCCCACACGACGAACAGCGCGAGCAACGACAGCGGCCCGAAATAACTTAAAAACGATTCGCGGCGGCTGCCCCGGCGAATCACCCGAGCCGCGCCCCTCCACGGAATCCACGTGTAGCGATAAAACATCCGCACGATGCGGAATCGCCGCGTCACGCGCCGCGGCAGAATAATCGTCTCGAACACATCCCACAAAATCACCACGAGCACGAACAGCCCAATTATCGTCGCCGCCATCGCATGCGTCCCTCGCGCAAGCCCTCGCGCGCTCCGCCATTCTAGCCTGATTCGCGAAACTCGGCACCGCATCCTGGTTCCGCAACGACCACGTGTCGCGCGGCCGTTGCCCTGAGTCTTCAGGCTCCGCTTCGCATCTAAAAGAACAATTCAAGAAGGCGCGCCGCATTCGACGCGCGAATCGGATAGCGCGCTGGCTGCTTTTGCGTATGATGGGCAAAGCGGAGGGAAAAATGGCGACCACCGAAACGTATCTGCAATCGCAGCTCGAAGATCGCCGTAAGAGACTCGAAGCCGCCATCGCATCGCCCGCGGCCAACGCTTCGCTTACCGCGCTTCTCGTCGAAGTCGACGCCGCGTTGGACCGCATGCGCGACGGCTCTTTCGGAATCTGCGAGGAGTGCCACGAGCCAGTGGAGCAGGAACGCTTGCTCGCCGATCCGCTCGTGCGTTTCTGCATCGACCATCTCAGCGAACCGCAGCGCCGCGCTCTCGAACAGGATCTCGAACTCGCTTCCGGCGTGCAGCGCGCGCT
>DATGJE010000015.1:0-2187 GCA_035295305.1 Candidatus Acidiferrales bacterium
GTTGTCAGGCATTTCGGCAATGCAGACGATGTCGTAGTCGCCAAACGCGAACCATCCTTCTTGTAATTTCCCGCCAAGACGTTCAACCGCGGGGCGGACGGCTTCAATGCGGTTGACCGGATTCTTAATTAGCGCCTGCCAGGCCTGGTCGTTGTACGCCACCTGAATCAAATAGTGGGGCATGGTCCCTCCTTGAGAAGAAAGTTTGGGGAGATTTGAGGGACATCCTCGCACCGGCGACCGCTCGTGTCAAACGAAACTAGCGTTGTGCCTGCATGACGATGCCGATAGAATTGAAAGTTCGCATGAGTTTCGCCACGCCAAAAATACGTGCGCGGATTGTGTCTCTTGCGCCGAGCGTCACTTCGATTCTGGTGGCGATTGGCGCGCGGCGGCAGCTTGTCGCCGTGAGCCGCTGGTGCAAAGACGTCGCGGATGTTCGCGGCTTGCCGGAACTCGGGGACTGCTGGACAATCGACACGGCCCCGCTTTTGAAATTGCGGTCGACACTCATCGTTGGCTCGGTGCCATTCAAAACGGAAACCGTGCAGAAAATTCTGGCCCTGCCGGTTCCCTTCCTCGCATTGAATCCGCGCACGCTCGCCGACGTCGAAAACGATATTCGCGTGCTCGGCGCTCTGACGAGCGCAACGCCGCGTTCCACAGCGCTGATCCGCGAAATACGCAGCAAATTCGCGGATATTCGCAACACTGCGAAACGTGCGAAGACGCACCCGCGCGTTTATTGCGAGGCGTGGCCGAATCCTCGCATCAGTTCCCCACCGTGGGTCGCGGAGTTGGTTGAAATCGCCGGCGGAGAGATGATCGTACCGGCAGGAGAAAAAGTTTCCGATGCGGACGTCGCGCGCGCGCTGCCGGATGTAATCGTATTGGCGTGGACAGCAACGGGCGGAAAATCAAAGCCTGAGCAAGCGCTTGCGAATCCGGCGTGGCAGGATGTGCCAGCGGTGCGCGACCGCCGCGTCTTTGCGGTGCGCGACGAATTGCTGAATACGCCAGGGCCGCCGCTCGTGTGTGGCGCGGAAGAGTTGCTGAGAATCCTGCATCCGGAACTGGCGAATGCCACGAGGCGTCGCGAAATAAAGAAAGTAGCGAAGAGGCATATGGCACCATGAATTTGTTAACTGGAAATTCGAATGGAGATTGAAAAGGGCAAAGTCCACGCACCCGAAATTGGTGCGACGTGGCTGAATTCGGAGCCGGTGGAATTGCGCTCCCTGCGCGGGCGCGTGGTGCTGGTGGATTTCTGGGATTACACCTGCGTGAACTGCCTGCGGACTCTGCCCTATCTTGTCGAATGGCACAAACGCTACGCGGATAAAGGTCTGACGATCATCGGCGTACACACGCCGGAATTCTCGTTTGCGGCCAATGAGAAATTCGTGCGCGCCGCCGTGGAGCGATTTGGAATTCGCTATCCGGTGGTGCTCGATAATGGCTACGCGATCTGGCACGCGTACGCGAACCGCTACTGGCCCGCGAAGTATTTGATTGATGGCAAAGGCTACATTCGATTTTTCCATTTCGGCGAAGGCGATTACGGCGCAAGCGAGGAAGCCATTCAAACATTGCTGCGCGAAATCAATCCGCAGGCCGAATTTCCTCCGCCCATGGATCCCGTGCGCGACACGGATAAGCCCGGCGCTGTTTGCTATCGCACGACGCCTGAACTTTATCTAGGCAACAAGCGCGGCAAGCTGGGAAACACTTCGGGATTTCTGCATCAAAATGAAAATCTCGCGGGCGATTACAAATTGCCCGAGCAGGTGAACGCGGACACGGTTTATCTTTCCGGGCCGTGGATCAGCCGTGACGAATCAGCGCGTTCGTCACCGACAGCGGAAGCACCTGCGTCGATCCTTTTGTATTACACGGGCAAGGAAGCGAATCTGGTGATGGCACCACAGGGCGAGCCACAAATTCTCGAACTTTTGCACGAAGGCAACCCGCTGGCGGCGGATGAAATGGGAACAGATGTGGTTCGCGACGCAGTGGGTCGCACGATCATCCACGTGGATTCACCGCGTATGTACAATCTGGTGCGCAATCCTGGGATGAAGCAGCGATTGCTGCAATTGGTTTCGCGGCAGGCGGGCCTGGAATGCTACGCGTTCACGTTTACCTCGTGCATGGCGCAGGATGATCCGCCGTGGTGATGCCACGCAA
>DATGJE010000016.1:0-4370 GCA_035295305.1 Candidatus Acidiferrales bacterium
CTCAACGCCTTTGACGGCTTGTATCGACATCACCGCGCGTGCCAGCCGGCCGTCGAGCTTTTCATCCCATTGCGCATGACTTCCCAGCCCCGGCGGAACACCGCGGGCTACAACCTCGAAAATTCCTCCCACGGAATCTCCCGCGCGCAATGCTTTGTCGACTTCCGCTTTCATGCGCGTTTCCGTATCCGCGTCCACGCAACGCAGCGGCGAATCCAAGTTCGCGCAAATGGACTCAATTTCGTTCCACTGCGCGTGGCGTTCGAGCTTTACAGGTCCCACGGCGATTGTGTGGCTCAAGACGCTGATGCCAAATTCGCGCAAAAGCAGCTTGGCAACCGCGCCAGCGCTTGTGCGCGCCGCCGTTTCCCGCGCGGAAGCTCGCTCCAGTATGTATCGCGCGTCGTGAAAATTAAATTTTAGTGCGCCCGCCAAGTCCGCATGTCCCGGACGCGGAGAAGTTAGGTGGCGCTGTGCGTCTTCACCACCACCCGTGGCACCGTCAGTATCCTCGACGGGCAAGGCCTTCTCCCAATTTTTCCAGTCGCGGTTCTCGATGCGAATGGCGATGGGCGCGCCGATGGTTTTTCCGTGGCGTACGCCGGCCAGGAAGTCAGCCTGATCTTTTTCGATTTTCTGCCTTCCGCCGCGGCCATATCCAAGCTGCCTCCGGTGCATTTCGCGATTCACAAATTCCAGATCGATCGGAACGCCCGCGGGCAATCCGGAGATCCAGGCAATCAGCGCTTGCCCGTGAGATTCGCCGGCGGTGAAGAATCGCAGCATTTCGTTGGGTATCCGTGCGCACTCGAAAGACGCACGATTCTACCGGACGCTCCCGCGCCCGTAAAGCAATCATGCGTTTGGAAATTCACTCCGAGATGCCTTGACGTCCTCCATACTCAACGTTACGCTGTCGAAGCTCTAATTTGCACGATGGCGACGCTCACCCCCAAGACGCCCGAACCCACCACTCCTTCGCCAGCCGTTGCGTTGGGCGACACGCTCAAACGCAAAATCTTTTCGCTTCAGAGCTATTCTCAACTGGTCGGCGATGCCGTTTCGAAAATCTTCACGGCGCCTCACTACCCGGAAGATGTGCTGGAACAGATGGACGCCATTGGCGTCGGCTCGCTTCCGATTATTCTCCTTACCGGATTTTTTATTGGCGGCGTGATGGTTTTGAACACAGCGCAACAATTCCAGCGGTTCGGAGAAACGGCGCTGACGGGAGACACGGTGGCGATCGCCCTGGTGCGCGAACTGGGGCCGACTATTGCGGGACTGCTGGTGACGGGACGAAATGGTTCAGGCATCGCTTCGGAGTTGGGGTCGATGGTGGTGACGGAACAGGTGGACGCAATGCGCGCGCTGGGAACGGACCCTGTGCGGAAACTAGTCGTCCCGCGGCTGATCGCCACGGTGCTCGTTTTGCCGCTGCTCACGGCCGTGGCTGACCTCATCGGCCTAATCGGAGGCTATATTGTCGCCCATTTTACACTAGGCCTAAGCGCCGCCGAATTCTGGAATCGCGCTGTCAACGCCTTGGCTTTTGGCGACCTCTTCATGGGCCTCGCTAAGCCTTTCGTTTTCGCCATTATCATTTCCACGGTGGCATGCTACTACGGCCTGCGAACGCGTGGCGGCACGCAAGGGGTCGGCCGTGCCACCACAACCGCCGTGGTTGTGGCTTCCGTCGCGATTCTCGTCAGCGACTTCTTTTTGGGCAAGCTCTTGCTGTACTGGTTTACCTAGCGATGCCGTGCCCGGTTTTCCCCGGCCGCGTGCGCGTTTCCATCTATAATCAAGTCGCGTACGGGAATGGAGCGCGATGTCAAGCCAGCCCATAAGTAATATCGTTCCGGGCGAACCTTTAATCCGGTTTGAGGATGTGAGCATTTCCTTCGATGAAGGCGAGGTCCTTCGCGGCATCTCGTTTGAAGTGGTTCCCGGCGAGACGAAGGTTGTTCTCGGCGAGAGCGGCTCGGGTAAGACTGTTCTTCTGAAACTGGCGGCGGGGCTGCTGCGTCCGGAGTCTGGCCGCGTTGTCGTGATGGGTCACGACCTCACCGAAATGAACGAAGTTGAGTTGCTCGACTTCCGGCGGCGCATTGGTTTCGTTTTTCAAGAAGGGGCGCTGTTCGATTCGCTGAACGTAGCGGAGAATGTTTCATTTCGTCTCGACGAAGAATCTGTTCCCGCTGAGGAAACCGAACCGCGTGTTCGCGAAGCCCTTCGATTCGTCGAAATGGAGGGATCGTACGAAAAATTCCCCGATGAACTTTCCGGAGGCATGCGCCGCCGCGTGTCCATCGCGCGCGCTCTGATCAACCAGCCGCCAATCGTGTATTACGATTCGCCGACCGGCGGCCTGGACCCAATTACGAGTCAGACCATCATCACGCTTATCCTGCGCCTGCGCGACCTGAATGGTGTTACGTCGCTGCTCGCAACCCATCGTCTTCAGGACGCTTTCGGCTTGGCGAATTTCCTTTTCGACTCGAAGTCCGACCATGTCGTCCCCATCTGGGAGGAAAAAGATGGACGCCGTTTCTCGCCGACAAACTTCCTGGTTTTGCGTGACGCTCAAGTTTATTTTCAGGGGGAGACGCAGGAGTTATTGAAGTCGAGTGATCCCTATCTTCGTGAATTTTTGTCCTGAAAAACATTTGTTGGTCACGGAACAAACATATTCTTCGAAATTGGATTGAGCACAGAGGAGGAAAGAAATGGCGCAACGGAAACAACTCACGTGGACGGAACTTCGCGTAGGGCTATTCGTTCTGGCCGGATTGGCACTGCTGGCGGTCGCGATTTTTTACGTCACCGGAGTAAATTGGGGCCCAAAATATTCGCTCAAGACATATCTACCAGAGGTTTCGGACCTCCAGAAGGGCGCGCCAGTGAGTCTGGATGGCGTCACGGTAGGCAGTGTGCAGAACCTCAAGCTCAATCCGCATCCCACGGATCGCATGCACAATATTGAAATCGACATGCGGATCGACAAACGCTATCAGGATCTGATTCGCACCGATTCGCAGGCGAGCCTTGTAACCTCGGGCCTTCTGGGCAACCGGTACGTCACCGTTTCGCGCGGCCTCCAAGGGTCGGTGGTTCAAAACCAAGGCACGATCCCCGGAAAGGCTGGAAATGACATGCAGGAAATCGTCGAGCGCGGCGTGGAGCTGGAGGCGAATCTTGGCCAGCTGACACAACAAGTCGGCGACATTATCGGCGCGGTGCGCAAAGGACAAGGAACCATCGGCAAGTTCATCTACGATCCGTCCATGTACAACCACATGAATGCCACGGTTGCGAAAGCGGAATCACTCGTCAATGGGGTTCAATCCGGTCAAGGGTCAATCGGAAAGCTTGTGGTATCCGACGAGCTGTATAACAAAGTTGACGCCACCATGGGCCACGCGGAGACCATTTTTAGCGATATCCAGGCGCAGAAGGGAACTCTGGGCAAGCTTGTCTACGACCCCGCCGTTTATGATCAGACGAAACAATTTCTGGCGAATTCAAACGCGCTGCTCGCGGGTGTGCGCGATGGAAAGGGAACGCTCGGAAAGCTGGTCACCGACGATTCCGTCTTCACGAATTTGCGCGACGCATCCGCGAGCGTTCGTGACGTCACCGGAAAACTGAACAACGGGCAGGGCACCATGGGCAAATTCTTCACCGATCCGCAGCTTTACAACAACATGACGGGGCTCACGGGCGACATGCGCCTGATGATCGGCGATTTCCGCCGCGACCCCAAAAAATTCCTGCATATCAAGCTGTCAATCTTCTGAGACTGGGCAGAAAGAGTTGACGCAGTTAAGGGCGAGATTGATCGGCGAATTTCGCCGCGCGTTGTTGGAACGCTTCGCTTTGCAATTCCTGCACCGCCTGGCGCACTTCCGTCGCGCTCGCTGTCGGCGGCATTGGTTTCCCGAAGCTCACGGTGACTGGGTAGGGAAGCTGGCGGGGAAGTTTCCAGAGGAAGCGCTCGCGCTCGAAGCTGAAAATGCTTCCCCACACGCCGTCGAGAGCAACGGGCACTACGGGCGCCTGTACGTCCTTCATGATTCGCTCGAAGCCGCGCCGGAACGGCAGCATCTGCCCGATTCTTGTGATTTGACCTTCCGCAAAAATACAAACTACTTCGCCGGCTTGAATCGCGGCCGTTGCTTCCCGCAGCGACCGCAGCAGCTCTCGCGGACGTTGCAGCGAAGAGATGGAAATCGCTCTAAGCATTCGTGCAAACGGCTTTATCGCCGGCTTTTCGTACATATCTTTGTCGATCAGGAATCGGATGTGTCGGTCCGTGGAGGCAATCAGCAACAGCGCGTCCACGAACGACAAGTGGTTCGCCACGAACA
>DATGJE010000017.1:0-8088 GCA_035295305.1 Candidatus Acidiferrales bacterium
GGCGCGACGGGCGGAGTTCAGGCGAGCTGAGTCGAGACGGGTGAAGAAGGAGCGGGCGCGGGTCAGGTCGCGCTGGATTTGCGCGCGCAGGGCATCGGGACCGGAGAATTTCTGTTCGTCGCGCAGACGATGCCAGAAGCGGACTTCCAGCGGGCCGGAAGTAATCTCCTCTGAAAAATTGAACAGATGGCTTTCGATGGTCAGGTGCGTGCCGTCGAAAGTGGGACGCACGCCGACATTAGTGGCCGAACGATAGATGCGGTCATTGAGCAGAGTCTCCGTGGCGTAAACTCCTTGCGCGGGCAAAGATTCCTGCTTAGTGGCGAGATTGAGCGTAGGGAAAACGAAACGGCGGCCCGTACCGGTGCCAGGACGGATTTCTCCAGCGAGGGAAAAGGGTCGCCCGAGAAATCGCGCGGCCTGCGCGACGCGGCCGCCGCGAAGCGCGTCACGAATAGCCGAGCTTGAAACAATTTTCCCGCGAACGACGACGGGCGGAATGGACTCGACTGCAAAATCGAGTTGGCGGCCGAGTTCGGCGAGAACACGCGCGTCCCCCGATTGGCGATTTCCGAAACGGAAGTTTTCGCCGACGAGCACGGCGGATGTGCGGAGGCTGTCGATTAGAATGCGGCGAACAAACTGTTCGGGAGAAAGCGCGGCCATCGCGAGATCGAAATGCAGAACGAGCACGGCGTCGAGGCCAAGAGCCTCGAGACGAGTGAGTCGCTGATCGAATGTTTCGAGTTGCGCGGGCGCGCGTTCAGGGCGCAAGACGCTTACGGGATGCGGCGAGAACGTAATCACCGCGGCGAGAGTCCCAGTTCGGCGGGCGCGTTCGACAACGCCGCGAAGAATTTTCTGGTGGCCGAGGTGCACGCCGTCGAAATTGCCGATGGAGAGAACGGCGCGCGAATTCGAATCGAATCGAGAGCCCCACTCCCCCGGCGAATGAAGAACGGCGAAGGACATCAGAGATCTACCTCGAACGTGAGGCCATCATAGGCGAGGCGCACGTTTTCGGGAAGCTGCGCGTTGGTGGCGGCGTGGCCGAGGTCGTGGCAAATATGCGTGAACCAGGCATGTCGCGGGGCGAGTTCGCGAACGAGCGCGAGCGATTGCTCAACCGTTGAATGCATGGGATGAGGAGTGTAGCGCAGCGCGTCGAGAATCAGATGGTCGAGGCCGCGCAGAAGGTCTTTCGAGGCTTGAGGCACCGTATTGAAATCGGTGAGATAGGCAATGGAGCCGATGCGGAAGCCATACACGGTGACGGAGCCGTGACTCGCGGGGAAGGGAATGATCTGCGCGCCGAAAAGTTCGAATGCGCCATCGATGGCGTGGAGTTCAACCTGTGGCAGGGAGCTTTCGAGAGATGCGGGCGCGAAAATGTATGCGAAAGTGCGGCGGAGAATCGCGAGCGTGTCTTCGGAAGCGAAAATCGGGATGGCCGAGTTTTGCTTTAAGTTGAATGGGCGAATGTCGTCGAGGCCGAGGATGTGATCGGCGTGCGCGTGCGTGTAAAGGATGGCGTCGAGACGATCGAGGCCGGATTGCAGAGCCTGGGAGCGGAAATCGGGTGTCGTGTCGATGACCACGTTGCGGCCATGATACGAAAGCAGGACGGAGGGGCGCGTGCGACGGTCGTGTGGGTCGCTTGAGCGGCAAACTTCGCAGTGACACGCGAGCGTCGGAACGCCCATGGATGTGCCAGAGCCAAGAACGGTGAGGCGGAGACGCTGCGGGGACGAAGACTCCAGAGTGTCGCTGTCGCCGGAAAACATCGAACTAACGCGCGCCCTTGGCCCCTTCGCGCATCGCCTTTGCGGCGGCTTTCGAGACTTCCAAGTAGGATAGCTTGAGGCTGCCAACGACTTCCGAGAGCAAACTCTCTTCTTCGGGCGCAAGGTTGCCGCGCGTTTTGTCGCGCAACATGTCGAGCATATCAATCATTTCGTGCGCGCCTTCCAGGTCGAGATAAGCCTGTCCCGTGGCAGGATCGGGGATGCCGCCCATCAGCGCCGCGGCGTTTCGCGCGAGAAGGTCGATCAGCAACTGGAAGTTTTTATCGGCCTTGGGAGCCGGTTTCGGTTCCTCAGCGGCAGGCGCGGCTGGAGTTGCGGCCTTTTCAGTCTTGGCGGCGGGCTGTGGAGGCTTGGCCTTTTCGCGTCGCTGCTCTTCAGCGGCTTCGGGTCGCAATTCGCCTTCGGAAGTGAAGAGGCGGCGGTCCACGACGCGAAACGAATCGTCCTGTTTTTCGTCGCGTTTCTCGTCATGCTTCGGGTCAGCCACAAGATGCTCCTTTGCAGATTTCGCCGTGGGAGGAATCGCACGGTATGCTGAGTCTACCATTACTGCAAGCGGGCGTCACGACGCGAGCAAATTGCATCTTGTCAGCGGGCGCACGCGTGCCGTACAGTGTCGGGTTGCGCGGAGTTGGACAGAATTTCCTGTGGCGCTCCATTCGAGACATCTGAAAAAGGCCAGAGGCCGGGCGAAAGCCAAACCCTCAAGAGCGAAACCGCGAGGTACGGCCAAGCGCGAGCGTGATGCTGGCCGTTTGTTCAAGAGGCTGGTGGCTCTCCAGAAGCGGTTGCGGGCGACGAACGGGTGTCCGTGGGACCGCGAGCAGACGCACGAGAGCTTGCGGCCATTTCTGGTCGAGGAAGCGTACGAGGTCCTCGACGCCATGGAGAAGGGCGACGCGGAGAAATTCGCGGGGGAGCTCGGCGATCTGCTGCTGCAAATCGTGTTTCATGCGGAACTGGCACGCGAGGCGGGGCGATTCGACATCGGCGACGTGATTCAGGCGGTGCACACGAAGATGGTCCGGCGGCACCCGCATGTGTTTGGAAAGGTGAAGGCCGGGACATCGGCGGAGGTGCTCAAGAATTGGGAGCAGATCAAGGCGGAAGAGCGCGCCGGGGAATCAGAAGCGAATCAGGCTGGGAAATTTGCCGCGGAGGATTCCGTGTTGGCAGGAGTGCCGCGGGGACTTCCAGCGTCACTTGAAGCCTATCAAGTGACTCGGAGAGCTGCGAATATCGGATTCGACTGGGAGAACATTGAAGGCGTGCTCGAGAAATTGGAAGAGGAGATTTCCGAGTTGCGCGAGGCTTTGCGCCAGCCCGAAAAAAATAGACTTCAAGCAAAAGTTGAAGAGGAGCTGGGCGATTTGCTGTTCGCCGTGGTGAATGTGGCTCGGTTCTGGGGCGCGGACCCGGAACTGGCACTGAAGCACGCAAACGCGAAATTCACGAGACGCTTTAAGTGGATGGAGGACAGCGCTCGGCAGCGAGGCAGGCGATTCGCGGAACTGCCGCGCGATGAAATGGAAAAATTATGGGACCAGGCAAAAGTCCAGGCAAAAGTCAACGCGTAGCGGAAGCTCCGATTAGCGTGCGGCACGTTTCGACGCTCGCGGAATACGAAGAGTGCGTGCGGATGCAGCTCGTCACGTGGGGCGAGGACCTCGCGACGCCTTCAGGGTTGTTCGTCGTTGCGCGGGAGACGGGCGGGCAAACGCTGGGGGCGTTTGCCGGAGAGAAAATGGTCGGGTTCACGCTGGGATTGGCAGGATTTCACGACGGCAAGTCGATTATTCATTCGCACATGACGGCGGTGCTTTCGGAATATCGCGACCGCGGCATTGGCCGAATGCTGAAACTGGCGCAAAGGAACGACGCGCTGGCGCGGGGAATTCATCTGGTGGCCTGGACGTTCGACCCGCTGGAGCTGAAAAACGCGCATTTCAACATCAACCGGCTGGGCGCGGTGGTGAAACGGTACATCCCGAATTGTTACGGAATCACGGAGAGCCCCTTGCATGCAGGATTGCCGACGGATCGGCTGATGGCCGAATGGTACTTGGATTCGAAGCGCGTGAATGGAATTCTGATCGGGAAACTGCCACAGGTGTCGAGCGGCGCGGCGAGAATTACGATTCCCGCGGACATCAGCGAACGAAAACAGATCGACCCGGCCGCGGGCGCTCGAGTGCAAAGCCAGATGCGCGAGCAGTTTTTAGACAGAATCGAGAAAGGGTTTATTGTGACGGGACTCGAGATTGCGGCGAAGGAAGCGAGTTACGTTCTCGAAAAAGAAGCGAGTGTCGCGGCGGAAATCGCAACGAAATAGCGCGAGCAGGTGTTCGACAAAACGCCGTAGACAAACGAACTGAAGTAACCGGGGTAAACGATGCGCGTACAGAAAGTGACTCTGCGGGAAGTTCGCATGCCGATGGTCATGCGATTCGAGACGAGTTTTGGCGAGACAACGGACCGTCGGATTTTGCTGGTGCAGGTGGAATCCGATGGCGTCAGCGGCTGGGGAGAATGCGTGGCAGGTGAGGCCCCACATTATTCGCCGGAGACGGTTGAGACGGCATGGCATATTCTCCGCGATTTCTTGTGGCCGGAGATTCGAGGCGGGGAATTCGGCGCGGCGCGCGACGTTTGGGAAATGCTGGCGCACACGCGCGGCCACAATATGGCCAAGAGCGGAATAGAGTCAGCAATTTGGGACGCGGAAGCAAAACAAAAAGGCCAGCCGCTGTGGAAGCTGCTCGGCGGAGTGCGCGACGAAATTTCGTGCGGCGTTTCGATTGGGATTCAACCGAGCGTCGAACAACTGATCGCCAACGTTGAGAAAGAACTCGCGGCGGGGTACCAGAGGATCAAGATCAAAGTGAAGCCGGGACTCGAGTTGAAGCCGGTGGAAGCACTGCGGAAACGCTGGCCGCGGATACGGCTGATGGTGGACGCGAATTCGGCATACCGGCTGGAGGATGCGCCGCTGCTGAAGCAGCTTGACCCGTTTGGCTTGATGATGATCGAGCAGCCGCTGGGGTGGGACGATATTTACAGTCACGCGAAATTGCAGAAGCAGCTCGAAACGCCGATTTGCTTGGACGAATGCATCCACGATTATTCGCACGCCGTGGCGGCGATTGAGATAGGCGCATGCAAAATCATCAATATGAAACTGGGACGCGTGGGAGGCCATACGCCGGCGCGGCGCATTCACGACTTGTGCCAGAAGAACGGTATTCCCGTGTGGTGCGGCGGAATGCTCGAGTCGGGAATCGGACGCGCGCAGAATATCGCGCTGTCGACGCTGGAAAATTTCGCGCTCCCCGGCGACGTGTCGGCGAGCAAGCGCTACTGGGCCGAAGACATCATCGAGCCGGAAGTGGAAGTGACGTCCAAAGGGACGATCAAAGTTCCCGCGGGGCCGGGCATTGGGTTTGAGCCGAAGCTCGACCGCATTGAGAAATTAACAGTGGGACGCGAGGTGCTTACGTAATCGGTGGAACGTCCGCGCCATCCTGTGCTGCTGTATTCGCTGATCCTGGTGATGGTGCTGGGATGGTCGTTCAATTTCGTGATTGCGAAGATCACGCTGCGGTATTTTGATCCCTACACGCTGACTTCCTTCCGCATTATTTTGTCGGGCGTTTTGATGTTGCCGATTTATTTCGCGGCGCCGCGGCGCTCGCATTTCAATCGCAAGGACCTCTGGAATTTCGTGGTGCTGGGATTTTTCGGTGTGGTGATCAATCGCGGGCTTTTTATTGTCGGCCTGGATTACACGACGGCGGGGCACTCCGCGCTGATCGTGGCCACCGGGCCGATATTTGTGCTGATTCTCGCGCGGGCGCACCGGCTGGAGCAAATTACGCGAGGGAAAATTGTGGGAATGGCTTTGTGCGTGGCGGGGATTGCCGTATTGGTGGGCGGGGAAGAATTGAAGTTGCACAGCGGAACGTGGGTGGGAGACTTGGTGGCCATCGCGGGAACAATGGGTTTTGCGATTTATACCGTGCTAGCCAAGAAGGTCGCGCGGCAATACGACACGATTTCGATGAACACATTTTGCAATATGGTGGGCGCGATTATTTTGTTGCCGATGGGAATACGGCAGGCGGTACATCTTCAGTGGAAGGGAATTGGATGGATTGGATGGCTGGGGATGGCGTACGTGGTGCTGGTTGCGTCGGTGTTCGCTTACCTGATTTTCTTTTGGGCGTTGAAGCATGTCACTGCATCGAGGCTTGCGGTTTTTACGTACGTCGAGCCGCTGCTCGCGACGTTTCTGGCGGTGATTTTTCTGGGCGATAAACCGACGAGCATGTTGCTGCTCGGAGGCATTCTGATTCTGGCGGGAGTTTACATCACCGAGTTCTGGCCAGGCACCGAAGAGGCGACGGCCGAAACAGCTGGAGCGTAGGCAAAGCACGGCTGTGTTACACTCCGCGCTGAAATATGTCAGCAGAACTCCTCCAGATGCGACTTAAAGAAAGGCTTTAAGAGTGACTTTAGCCGATACGAAGCGAATCGCGGTGATTCCCGGAGACGGGATCGGCAAGGAAGTGACGCCTACGACGGTGAAGGCGCTCGAAGCGGCGTGCGCTGCGGGCGGGAAGAAACTGGCGTTCACCCATTTTGACTGGGGCGCTGACCGATTTCTGCGTGATGGGACGACGCTGCCGCATGACGCTCCCGAAATGCTCCGGCGCGACTTCGATGCGATTCTTTTTGGAGCGCTCGGAGACCCGCGCGTTCCGTCGAACCAGCACGCGGCGGACATTTTGCTGGGACTGCGCTTCAAGCTCGACCTCTATGTGAACGCGCGGCCATGCATCCTGTTCGACAAGCGCCTGACGCCTTTGCGCGATCGCGACGAAAAGGACGTCAACTTCATTGTGTTCCGCGAAAACACCGAGGGCGCGTACGCGGGCGTTGGCGGAAATTTCAAGCGCGACACGCCGGATGAAGTCGCAGTGCAGGAGGACGTCAACACGCGCAAAGGAGTCGAGCGAATTATCCGCTACGCGTTTGAATACGCGCGGCGAAAGAAACTGAAGCGCGTTTGCATGAGCGATAAATCGAACGCGATGACGTTTGGGCATGGGTTGTGGCAGCGCGTGTGGGTCGAGGTGCGCAAGGAATACGCGGAAATCGAGTCGAGGCATCTGTATTTCGACACGCTGACGATGGAGATGGTGCGCGACCCGTCGCAGTTCGACGTGATTGTGACGTGCAATCTGTTTGGCGACATTGCCAGCGATTTGGGCGCGCAGCTTTCAGGAGGATTGGGGCTCGCGCCGTCGGGGAACATTCATCCGGGGCAGGTGTCGCTTTTTGAGCCGGTGCACGGCTCTGCGCCGAATATCGCGGGGAAGAATGTCGCGAATCCTCTCGGCTCCGCGCTGGCGGGCGCGATGATGCTCGAATATCTTGGATGGGAACACGAGGCGCAGTCGATTGACGCGGCCGTACGAAGCGCAATTCGCGAAGGAAAAACCACGCCGGATTTGGGCGGCGCATTTGGCACGAGGGAGTTAGGAGACTGGCTGGCCGAGAGGATTTCAAAGCAGGGCCTGGCTGGCGCGGGCGCTTAGGAATCGTAATAAAGTTCGGGCTGCTTGCGCCGCATTCCCGAGACGAGCAACATTCCGAGCAGAAAACCTCCAACGTGAGCCCACCATGCGACGCCTCCCGCTTGCGCGCTGCCAAGCGAGCCGAGACCGCTTAAGAACTGTACGGCGAACCAGAGTCCGATGAAAAGCACGGCAGGCAGTCGCGCGAAAAACCACCAAAAGAAAAGTGTGACCAGCGTAAGAATGCGCGACGAGGGGAAGAATACTACGTATGCGCCGAGTACTCCCGCAATTGCGCCGCTCGCGCCGAGCCCTGGGATTGTGGAACCCAAGCTGAAAACGGTTTGCGCAATGCCTGCGCCCAATCCGCATACGAGGTAGAAGCCGAGGTAGGGAAAATGGCCGAGCCGGTCTTCCACATTGGGGCCAAAGAGCCAGAGAAACCACATATTGCCGATGATGTGCAGCCAGCCCGCATGGAGAAACATGGATGTAAACAGGGGGAGGAATCCTTGTGCGAGCGTGTACTGCGAGTGAGCGAGAGCCAATTGCGCACGCGCCGGGATCATCGAGTAAGTCATGATGAAGGATTGCAGGGTGCGAGGATCGAGCGTGAGTTGGTAGAAGAAGACGATGAAGTTGATGACGATGAGAGCAATCGTTACGGCGGGGAAGTGAGTACGAGGGCGAAGATTTTTTAAGGGGAT
>DATGJE010000018.1:0-8400 GCA_035295305.1 Candidatus Acidiferrales bacterium
TTTTCGTCGGCCTGACGCGCGTCAGCGTCGGTTTCCATGTCGGCCTTTTCGCGGAGCAGGAGGTTGAGATAGGCCATGGCGTTCGCGTAGTCAGGATTGAGCTGAATCGCGTGCTGGAGATTCTGCATGCCATCGTCGACAACAGGGCCCGCTTGCGTAATAAACTCGCTGCGAACGGCTGGCGGGAGCGGGTCGAGTTCCCGGAGAGGTTTTTTGGCCTTTAGATTGTAATCGGAGCGCAATTGCGCGTTGGCGCGGAAGGCAATCCAATAATCTATGACGCCGACCCAATAATAGGGCGTGGGATCGCTGGGCTTGATTTGGATGTGCCGCTGGTGGTAGGTCTTCGCCTCTTCCATCATCTGGCGATTGAAGGGCGTGCCGGCCATGTTGTAAAGCATGGAACCGATGCCGTCGATTGCGGTGAGATTATTGGGATCGTCCTGCAGAACTTGTTTGAACACCTGAATGGCCGCTTCGCCATTGCGCTTGTTCTCATCGGAGGGAGCGCCCGGAATGTACTGGCTGGCATAGGCGGTGCCCAAGTAGAGGCGGGCGTTCATCAATTTCGGGTCGTTGGCTTGGGCGTCCTTGAAATACTCGATGGCGCGATCGAACTGGGCGTTCTTGTAAGCCTCGACGCCCTTGTTGAGGTCGTCGCGCGCCTTGAGCTTGGCGCAGCCGGACACGGCGAAAGCGCCTGCCACCGTCAACAAAACCAGAAGCGAACCTGCGGGGGATTTCCGAGCCATCCCTAGTTTCCTCCCCTAATCTTTTCGAATTTGCGCGTTTAAGTTTGCGTTTGTTGCGCGACGAACCTCAGCGGCTGAAACTGCTACTGGCTCGCTTCCATCTTGGCTGTGATCAAACCTACGTTCGTGATGCCGGAACCGCGCATGATATCAATGGCCCGCGCGACGTAGGTGAATTCGGCGTCATCGCCACCCTTGACGAAAGCCGTCTTGTCCGCCCGAATCTTAAAAATATCCGTAAGCTGAGAGCCCAGATCACCCCAGGTGGTGGGCGTCTGGTTGATCATGACCTTGCCATCCGCACTAACTACAACGACAACAGTTGCGCTCGGAGGAGTCCGCAGCTTTATTTCTTTCGGCGGCTGTGGAATGACCGTATCCATTCCTGTCGGCGTGGTCGGGGTGATGGCCATGAAAATGATGATAAGCACCAGTAGCACGTCAATCAGCGGAACGATATTCGGTTCCGACATCGACGAGCCTCTGGTTCCCATCGAAATTCCCATGCCAATCCTCCCACGAGATCTGATCCACGTCGCCGAAGGGCAGAGCTTCCCTGCGCTGCTACTGGCCCGCTTCCATTTTAGCCGTAATCAAACCCACGTTGGTGATGCCGGAACCGCGCATGATGTCGATGGCGCGGGCAACGTAAGTGAATTCCGCGTCATCATCGCCCTTGACGAAAGCCGTCTTATCCGCGCGGATCTTGAAAATATCCGATAGCTGCGGACCAAGATCATTCCATGTGGTGGGCGTTTGGTTGATCATCACTTTGCCATCGGCGCTGACCACGACGACGACCGTTTTGTTGTTCAGGTCCTGCTGCTGCTGTTTTTTGGGCGGCGGCTGCGGGACAAGCGTGTCCATGCCCGTTGGCGTGGTGGGCGTGATGGCCATGAAAATAATGATGAGCACGAGCAAGACGTCGATGAGCGGAACGATATTCGGCTCCGACATGGACGTGCCGTGATGTCCTACTGCCATTCCCATTGCAATACCCTCCCTAAGGGGTTCCCGGATTCACGCTGCCCGGCGGTGGAGGCGGAGGCTGATTGTTGGACCTGGTCTCGTTTTTCAGGGTCAACAAGCCGAGATTATCGACTCCAGCGTCGCGCACGGCGTCGACGACTTTCTTGACGTCGCCATACTTGGCACGCTCATCGCTGCGAACGTAGACTTCCTTGTCGAGGCGATTGGCGATGCGGTCTTTCACGGTGCCGGTGATCTGGTCGAGCGCGATGTCCTGGTTGCCGAGGTAATAATGGCCATCATGAGAGACGGCGACGATGATGGCATCGTCCTTATCGGCATTGGGCATGTTCTCCCAATTTTTCGCGCGAGCCATGTCGACCTGAACGCCCTTCTGCAACATGGGCGTGACAACCATCATGATGATAAGCAGGACGAGCATGATGTCGGCCATGGGAATCACGTTGGGCGCCGCCATAATACTGCCGGGTTTGGGTTTATACGGCATGGCTTACTTCTTTCCGCCCCGGCGCGTGATGAAGTAGTTGACGAGCTCCATCGAGGAGTTGTCCATCTCGACGTCGAAGGCTTCGACTTTGTTGGTGAAATAGTTGTAGGTCCAAACGGCGGGGACGGCGACGAGAAGACCGAGAGCCGTGGTGACCAGGGCTTCGGCGATACCGCCGGCGACCGCGGAAAGTCCGCTGGCGTGCGCTGCGGAAATTCCCTTGAAGGCGTTGATGATGCCCATGACGGTTCCGAAGAGGCCGACGAACGGGGCGGTGGAACCGATGGTGGCGAGGCCGGAAAGGCCGCGCTTCATCTCCGCGTGAACGATGGCGACGGAGCGCTCGAGGCCGCGCTTGGCGGCTTCAATGACTTCGGCGTCGGCGACCTGCGCGGAGGCAGCTTGAAACTCGGAGAGCCCGGTGGCGACGACTTTCGCAATGTGGCTCTTCTTGTTGCGCTCGGCGATGGAGATGGCTTCGTCGAGCTTGTTGTCTTTGAGCGCGCCAGCCACCTGCTGGACGAACACGCGAGACTGTTTGCGGGCCGCACTGTACATCAAGGCGCGGTCAATCATGATGCCCACAGACCAGGCAGACATAATGAACAGAATTACGACGACGATTTTCGCTGGCACGCCCATGGAGTGCCACATACTGCGAAGATCCCAGCCCACCTCACCACCGCTAGCGTCCTGCAGGAGCAGAAGACCAGCCCACATTAAATTCGCAAGCATAACGTTCGTTCCTCCTCAATTATCAAACAGCGAGTTTTGGCAGTGAGTATGACTGCCTTCTTGCCCCCAAAGTTACATCCATTCCCGGCTGGTCCTTCCGGGCCAGCCGGGCCGAAAACAGACATCAAAACTATTCGCCCAGATTGAAGATGACAGTGACGGTCGTATCGACCTGGACCGGCTGGGTGTTCAGCATGGTTGGCTTATAGCGCCACTGCTTGACGGCATCCAGTGCGGCGCGCTGTAGCAAGGGCGGACCAGAGACAACTGACAACTCTTGAATCGTGCCGTCCTTGGCAATGATAGCGTGCAAAACAACCGTGCCAGAGATATGGGCCGTCTTGGCGATCTGCGGATAGATGGGATCGACTCTGCGAATCAAGTTCGCCTGCATGACGTTTCCGCCGATGCGCAGACGCTCGACTGGTTTCGGTGGCGGAGGCAGACCTCCGGGCGCACCTCCTATGATGCCGCCGAGAACGCCGCCGGCTGAACCGCCGGGGACGCCACCGGGGACGCCGCCAGTCATGCCCACATCAGGCTGCTCCTCTTCCTTGATCATTTGAATTTTCTTCGGGATGACCGTGGGAGCAACGAGCTTGCCCTGTTGAATGAATTTCGGCTGCTGCTTCACGACCACCTTGACAGCCGGCGGTGGCGGCGGCGGTGGCGGCGGCGGAGCGACCAGGAAGGTCGTCATCATCGCCGAGGGCAGCGCGCTGGTGTAGATGAGGGGAATCAGAATCAAGACACCGAGAATCAACGCCTGGATGAGCGCTGAAAGCCAGACCGTCCAGACCTTGTGCGTCGTTTTCTTGTTCGTAGACTCCACGAGTTGATCAAACATGACTACCTCCTAGCTGCCGCCAGCCTCTTCTCGGCGCGTTTATCCGCCGAGGAAGGAACTGGGGCTGTGGCCACGTGGCCACCACGCCATTTATTCCAAATCAATACAATCGGGGCCGCAATGCCGAAACTGGAATAGGTACCTACCACAACTCCCACGACCATAGCAAAGGAGAAACTGCGGAGAACCTGTCCGCCGAAAACGAACAAAAGGAACACAGTGAGGAAAGTGAGTCCGCTGGTGAGAATGGTGCGGGAAAGCGTCTGGTTAATCGAGCGATTGATGATTTCAGTCAGCGGTTCGCGGCGCATCAGGCGCAGGTTTTCGCGCACGCGGTCGAAGATGACGATGGTGTCGTTCATCGAATAGCCGACGAGAGTAAGGAGAGCGGCGATCACCGTGAGCGAAATTTCAAATTTGTTATAGAACAGGCAGAAGAAGCCGAGAGTGATAAGCACGTCGTGAAAAACGGCGATAACAGCGGCGGCGCCGTAGATCCACTCGAATCGGAAAGCTACGTAGACAAGCATGCCGGCAAGGGCATAGAAAGTAGCGAAGAGGGCCTGACGGCGCAGTTGCGCGCCAACGGTCGGTCCCACGACTTGTGCGTTGAGGACGCTGAACGTATTGAGCGAGTAGCCGGACTTGAGATCGCTGATGAGGGCGGCGTTCGCGCCGCTGACGTTGCTCAGCTGGTCGAAATTCGTGACGATTCCGGCGTGATCCTTGTCGCGCGCGCTAACCAAGCTCTGAGCGAGTTGGGTGTAACGATCGCCAGCGGAAGTGTGCAGCGCGAGCGGGTCCTGCTTAGTGAGGAACACAGCCAGGTCAGGGACCGCAACGGCATTGAAATCGGGTTTGTCACTGGTGGGAGCGCCGAAATCTTTCTGAAGCGCCGCGAGGATTGTTGCTTTGTCCGCCTCGAGGCTGTCTTCACCCTGGGCACCCTGCTCGACGCGAATCATCACGTCGTTCTTCGAATTGGCGTTGGAGATATCGCTGCTGCTGGTGACTTCGTTGTTCTTGAGTCCCGCGGAATCGAGCGCGCTGCGAATCTTGCCGATGGGAGGCGCGGAGGAGAAGCGGACAATGACCATCGTCCCGCCCTTGAAATCGATGCCGTAATGCAGGCCACCATGGCGAACCCAGGCGATGCTCCCGATAAGCAAAAGGCTTACGGAGAGAGCGACGAAATACTTCGTCTTGCTCATCCAGTTGATATTCGGTTGGTGAAAAAATTCCATTGTTCGACTCTTATCCTTGCTGAATTAGACACCAGCCGCGAAAAAAATGTTCCCAAATCGGGACGGCGGTCACGCGATTGCGATTATCTGTATAAATTACTGATAAGCAATAAGTTAGCATCGTCGCCAACGGCTCTTAAGCTATTCCGCCCCGGTAATGGGTCAGTTTGAATTTTGACTCTTTGTGTCACGATCACGAAAATTCAAACTGACCCACCACCACTATATTTAGATGCTCAGCTCCGCTTCGCGGGACATGCGAGACAAGTGCCAGTCGAATATGACCCGGGAAACGTAAACCGAAGTAAACAAGTTCGCGAGTAAGCCGATAACCAGGGTGATGGCGAATCCCTTCACTGGACCCGTGCCGAACAGGAAAAGGAACGCGGCGGAAACCAGCGTGGTGACGTGCGTGTCGATGATGGTCACGAACGCTTTGTCGAATCCAATGTCAACTGCCGAGGCATTCGCCTTGCCTGCGCGCAGCTCTTCCCGGATGCGCTCGAAAATCAGGACGTTGGAATCAACGCCCATGCCAATGGTCAAGACGACGCCGGCAATGCCGGGTAAGGTGAGCGTGGCTCCGGACACGGCCATAAAAGCGATCAGGATGACTAGGTTGAGCAGCAAAGCTACGACGGCGTTGATGCCGCTCAAACGGTAGTAGACAACCAGGAAAATCAGGACGGCAATGAGGCTGGCGATGGAGGCCTGAACGCCTTCGCGAATGGAATCATTGCCGAGGGACGGGCCGATGGTGCGCTCTTCCAGGTATTTGATGGAGGCAGGGAGCGCGCCCGCGCGCAAAATGAGGCTAAGGTCCTTGGCGGAATCCTGAGTGAACTGGCCTTCGATTTCGCCTTGATCGTCGATGCGGCCCTGAATGACGGGCGCGCTCTGGACTTGATTGTCCAAGACGACAGCCATGCGATGGCCGAGATTGGAGCCAGTGAACGGGCCGAAGCGCTTAGCAGCCACAGTGGAAACAGAAAAATGGACCTCGTAGAAACCGGGCTGATTGGGATCAGGGCCGGGAGTCGCGCTGCGCAGGTCCGCACCGGTGATGATGGGCGAACGGTTGAGCAACCACCAAACCTGCGCGCCGGATTGGTCGGCTGACTCTGATTTGCCGGGAACGAGCTGGCTGCCCTGCGGCAGAACGCCGCTGTGCGCCGCCAGAGCCGCGGCTTCGGACGGGTAAGGAGTATCGTCGAGGACTAGCTGGAAGCGCAATTGACCACCGGCCTGAATCACCTGCTTGGCACGCGTGGGATCGCCTTCGCCGGGAAGCTCGACAAGGATCTCATTTTGACCACGGCCGGTGTATTGGACGTTGGGCTCTTTCAAGCCGAGGGCGTTGATACGGCGGCGAATGGTTTCGAGCGACTGGTCCATTGTTTGCGTCTGGAGGTCGGAAACAACGGTGGGCTTCATCGTGATCAGAAAGCCGTTTTGCTCTCCCGCAGCTTGAGAAATAGTCCATTCGGGAAACTGGTTTTGCACGAGGGCTTGCAACGCGCCGGTCGAAGCAGGAGCAACATTGCGAATGAGAATTTGCGTGTCGCTGACTTCGCGTATTTCGCCGACTGCAATGTTCTGCTTATGAAGCTGATCGTTGAGGGCGTCCATGGCCTGGTCGCGATGGTTGGCGATGGCTTCCTGAACCTGCACTTGCAAGACGAGATGGCTGCCCCCGCGAAGATCGAGGCCGAGCTGCATGCGATTTGAAAAATTGTCGGCCATCTGGCCGAAGGAAGTCGGAAAGGAGGGCAGGCCAAACAAGGCGTAGAAGCAAATCAGGACGATGACAATGATGAAAATGGCTTTCCATCTAAGGTTCGAATTCATCTCGGGCCGCTAACTCTCCTTATTGGCTTCGGGCTGGAGCCCGGCAATGCCGCTGCGCGATACGCGGATCTTAACTTGTTCTGCGATGCGAAGCTGGACAGATTCAGGATCGAGGCCGACAACCGTGCCGTAAATGCCGCCATTGGTGATGACTTTGTCGCCATTTTTCAACGCGGCGATCATCGCGGCGAGTTTCTTCTGGCGGCGCTGCGCGGGAAGAATCATCAGGACATACAAAATGATGAGGATGAGGATGAACGGAAGAATGGCCACGAGGCCGCCGGCGGACTGCTGCGCCGCTAGAGATGGATCAACCCAAGGGCCGTGCAACATTATCGTTCACTCCGTCATGTACTGGCGCTGCGAACCAGCTTGAAACATTCCGCGTGATTCCTAATGTCAAAAACCGCCAATCCTCAATGCCTATGAGGCTGCGGCTGCGGTTCATCCACTTGATTTCGCGCTCGGATTCGTGTTCGATTTCGTGCTCGATTCCGTGCTCGATTCGGGCACATTGTTTTCGAGACGAGCCTGAAGGTCGGAACAGAATCCCGCGAGGTTCCCAAAACGGATAGACTTGCGGATTTCAGCCATGATGTCAAGGTAAAAGTAGACGTTGTGGAGGGTGGTTAGAGTTGCTCCGAGAATTTCGTTGGAGAGAAAAAGATGGCGCAGATAGGCGCGCGAATAGCGGCGGCACGCCGGGCAGTTGCATTCGGGATCGATGGGGCGCGGGTCTTTTGCATAACACGCATTTTTGATGAGGATGCGGCCGTGCCAGGTGAACAGGCAGCCGTGACGGGCGCTGCGCGTGGGAAGGACGCAATCCATCATGTCGACGCCGCGCGCGACGTAGTCGGCGATTTGTTCGGGGCGGCCAACGCCCATGAGGTAGCGCGGCTTTGTGGCGGGAAGGAGCGAAGCGACTTCGGCAGTCATTTTACAGGTGACTTCGTGAGGCTCGCCGACGGCCAGGCCGCCAATGGCGTAGCCGGGGAAATCGAGAGTGACGAGATCATTGGCGGACTTGCGACGAAGATGCGGATGCGCTCCGCCCTGAACGATGCCGAACATCATTTGGCGCTGCGCGTCTCCGTGCTTGCTGAAATATTCGCGTGAGCGAGCAGCCCATGCGAGTGTGCGCGCGGCAGCGGTAGCGGCGCGGTCTTCGGTGGAAGAGGACTCGATGCATTCGTCGAGGACCATGATGATGTCGGAGCCGAGGGCGAGCTCGATTTCGATGGCGCGTTCAGGCGAGAGGAAATGCTCGGAGCCGTCGATGTGCGAACGAAAGGTGACGCCTTCATCGATGACTTTGCGAAGATCGGAGAGGCTGAAGACTTGATAGCCGCCGGAATCGGTGATGATGGGATGCGGCCAGGACATGAATTTGTGCAGGCCGCCCAGTTCGCGAATCAGTTCGGCGCCGGGACGAAGATACAAATGGTAAGTGTTGGCGAGAATGATTTGCGCGCCGAGGGCTTCGAGGGACTCCTG
>DATGJE010000019.1:0-5617 GCA_035295305.1 Candidatus Acidiferrales bacterium
CGAGAGTCGCTGGCCCGTCGGCTGGCTCGCTCGTGATTCATCGCGCGATGGCATTCGACGTTTCGCGGCCGCTCGCGCTCCTGCGCGCGACGTCAGCAATCAAGACAACGACGGAGATTCAGCCTGCCGAATGCGGAAGCGCATCATGCGGGATTTCTCCGGATTATCAAGACGCGGCGCAAAAGCGTGAGCCTCCGCCCTCGCCGACGATTGCGCCAGCTGGCGCAGCGGTGGAGCAAACATCAGAGGGACAACAGCCAGCCGCGCCACTGATTGAAAGTTTCGACGGGCTCGGCGTAGGATTCGAAGGTCCGCAAGCGACACCGGCTGCTCGTGCGTTCAATCGCAACCCATCGGACAACAGCCTCGCGGCCGGCCCCGACGCCATTGTGCAGATCGTAAACTCACGACTGGCGGTCTTCACAAAGAAAGGCGCGCGGTACGACAAGAGCGGAACGGTGCTGTACGGGCCCGTGCCGACGAACATAATTTTCTCGGGCTTCGGCGGCGTTTGCGAAGCGCGCGACAACGGCGACGCAGTGGTTCGCTACGATCAGTTGGCGGGACGCTGGCTGATCGTGATGCCGATCTTCAGCCGGATTGCGCCAGGCGAATTCGAAAGCCACGGCGAAGCGCAGACGCCGGGCAAAGCAGCTCTGCACGGCACGGCCGCACGTCCCGGCCAGCCATCCGAGCCGGGACCGCCCGTGGCGCCGCCCAAGAATCCTCCGGAAGCACAGGGGACGTACGCAATGTGCTACGCGGTAAGCACCAGCAGCGATCCGCTGGGCGCGTATTATCGCTACGCGTTCGAGAGGAGTCTGTTTCCTGACTATCCGCGCCCGGCAATCTGGCCCGATGGTTACTACGTTCCCACAAGCACCGGCGACACGGTGATTCAGAAACATGTTTGCATCGCGGACCGCAACAGAATGCTCAAGGGGCAGCCCGCCACGGAACAATGCATCGTCATCGATGGTGTGAATTTTCTGAACAATGCAGACATCGATGGAACCGGCCTGCCGCCACCCGGCGCGCCGAACATTATGATGGCGGCGGGCGGCACGCAGCTCAAAGGGATTTTCGATGACGACGGGATTTACTTCTGGAAAGTGCACGTTGACTGGGACAATCCTGCGAATACTAAGGCGAGCGGCCCGGTGAAAATCAATGTGGCTCCGTATCACTATCTTTGCGACGGCCAATTGTCGAATTGCGTGCCGCAGCCGGGGACGGACCAGCGGCTGGACGCGCAGGGCGACAAAATCATGCAGCGGCTGGTCTACCGAAGAGTGGGCGGACACGAGTCAATCGTTGCCGCGCATTCCATCGCGACGAAAGCCGGCGGTGGAGGCGTACGGTGGTACGAATTCCGGCTCGACGAAAAGCGCGATCCGGTTCTCTATCAACAAGGCACCTACGCGCCAGACAGTCTTTACCGCTGGATGCCAAGCATCGGGATGGACAAGAAAGGCGACATCGGCGTGGGCTATTCATTTGGCGGAGGCGCAAACTTTGCGGGGCAGCGATTTGCCGCGCGGCTCGATGGCGACGCGAAGGGCGCGTTGACGCTGCACGAGACGGTGCTGGTGAACGGCGAGGCGGCGCAAACGAACACGCTCCGATGGGAAGATTACACCACGACCGCGATTGACCCGAGCGATGACTGCACTTTCTGGTACGTCGGCGACTACCTCAAATCCGGCGAAACGGGATACAGCACAAAGATCGGCTCCTACCGGTTACCCGGCTGCAACTAAACTGCCGGCGGCACACCGGTAAATTCTCGGCGGAAGACAGAGGGTTGCGGAACGACGAAACGCGCCGAGGTTGGGGTGCGTCTGTAAGAGCATCCGGGGTGTTTGCTCAGCGAGCTTCGAATTGCAATTCGGACGGAGGGGCGATTTTCGTCTCCAGCTTGTCGTCTGCCACGGGCGCCACGGACTAAGGCCAGTGAGTTTGTGCCGCGATTGCGTGAAAAATATTATTGCGAGGTGAGTTCGATGATGCAATTCCATGTGCGGTCGATTCGGTTGCGGAATGTGTTGACGTTCGCGATATTGCTGCTGTTCGGATTCGCGTGCGCGATGTTTGCGACCGCCGCCGCAGCGCAGGAGCGCGCTGGCGGGTCAGCGGAGCAAGCCGGGCCGCCGACGATTGACTCGGCGACGAGCAATCTGAAGATGCGCGCGATTGGGCCGGCCATCATGGGCGGGCGCATCGACGATTTCGCCGTGGTAGAAAGCAACCCGGAAACGATTTACATGGGAGCGGCGGCAGGCGGCGTATGGAAATCGGTGGACGGAGGAATGACGTGGAAATCGACCTGGGACAACGAGCCCAATCCGTCGATCGGCGCGCTGGCCGTGGCGCCGTCAAATCCATCTGTGATTTATGTGGGCACGGGCGAAGCGAACAATCGGCAGAGCGCTTCGTGGGGCAATGGCGTTTATAAATCGAGCGACGCCGGAAACACGTGGACGCACGTGGGCCTGGACGACACGCAGGCGATCGGCAGAATTGTGATTGATCCCAAAAATTCGGACGTAGCTTACGTGGCGGCGGTGGGGCATCTGTGGGGCCCGAATGCGGAACGCGGGCTCTTCAAGACGAGCGACGGCGGCAAGACGTGGAACAAAGTCCTTTTTATAAACGACGACACGGGCGTGAATGATGTGGCGATTGATCCGCAGAGCCCGACGACTCTTTACGCGGCCGCGTATGAACGGCGACGCACAGCGTGGGGGTTCAACGGCGGGGGTCCGGGCAGCGGCATTTACAAAACAACCGACGGCGGCGCGACGTGGAATAAGTTGACGAAGGATTTGCCGGACAATGGCAACACGGGAAGGATTGGCCTGGCAGTTTACCGCCGCAACCCCAGCATCGTTTACGCGCTGGTGCAGAATGAAAAAGGCGGAGTTTTCCGCAGCGAAGACAGCGGCGCGACATGGACGAAGATGAGCGCGACGGATCCGCGGCCGTCATACTTCAGCCAGATTCGCATCGACCCTAATAATGATTTGCGGATTTGGACGGGCGGCGTGGAGCTTGCTTACTCCGAGGACGGCGGGAAAACGTTCGTGACCACGCGAGGGCGAGAAGTCCACAGCGATTTCCACGCGATTTGGATTGACCCGAACAATTCGAACTACATGCTGGCGGGCTGCGACGGCGGCGTCTATGAAAGCCGCGACGCCGGCCGCGATTGGGATCATTTGAACGTGATGGCGCTGGGGCAGGCGTACGAAGTGGGCTACGACAATCAGCAGCCCTATCACGTTTGCGCGGGATATCAGGACAATGCGGAATGGTGCGGGCCGAGCCGGACCGTCTATGCGGGGGGAATTTCCAATAGCGACTGGCTCATGGTGGGAGGCGGCGACGGATTCTACGTCAAGCCGGATGCCGAGGATCCGCAGACGATTTACACGGAATCGCAGGACGGCAATTTGAGCCGTCGGGATCTGCGAACGAATGAAGCGTTGAATATCCGTCCTGTGCCGCCGGAGGGGCAACCGCCGTACCGGTTCAACTGGAATTCGCCTCTCCTGATTTCGCCGAAGGATCACAACACGATTTATTACGGCGGAAATTTTCTGTTCAAGTCGACGGATCGCGGCAACACGTGGACGCGGCTGGGAGGCGATTTGACGACGGGAGTTGACCGCAACACGCTGCCGATTCTGGGACAGCTTCCTTCGAAGGACACGCAGTCGCTATATGACGGAGTGGAATGGTATCCAACGATCACGACGATTGATGAGTCGCCGGTCAACACGTCGGTACTGTGGGTGGGAACGGACGACGGCAACTTGCAGGTGTCGCGCGACGGCGGACAGAACTGGAAGAACGTAGCCGATCGCGTGCCCGGCGTGCCGAAGGGAACGTACGTGACGCGCGTGGTGGCGTCGAAAACGGGCGACGGAACGGCTTACGTAACGTTCGACGGGCACCGGTCAAACGATTTTCACGTGTACTTGTTCAAGACGACGAATTACGGCCAAACGTGGAAGTCGATTTCGGCGGGATTGCCCGAGAGCACCGGCACGGTACACGTGATTCGCGAGCATCCGGACGATCCGAATATGCTTTTTGTGGGGATGGAATTCGGGGCTTATTTTTCGCTCGATGGCGGCGGGCACTGGAACAAATTGGGGATGGGGCTGCCGACGGTTCCGGTGGACGACATTCAAATTCAGCCGCGCGAGAACGATTTGATTCTGGCGACGCACGGGCGCTCGATTTATATCCTCGACAATATGACGGCGCTGCAGCACTTGAACGATAAAGTGCTGGGCGAAGACCTGCATCTTTTCCCGATTCGCGACACGATAGCCTGGCGGATTTATCAGAACCGCTGGTTCGATGCGCAGCAGGTGTTTCTGGGACCGAATCCGCCGGAGGGAGCGTCAATCGATTTCTACCTGAAAGCGAAGCCGGCGAAGGAGCAGAAAGTCAAAATCACAGTGCTTGATTCGTCGGGAAAAATCGTTCGTGAAATCACTGATGCGAAACCCGGAGCCGGAATCAACCGCGTGGACTGGGATTTGCGGTACGACCCGCCGGTGAAACCCACTCCCGAGCAACTGGCGGCGCAAGCGCAAGGCTTTTTCGGCGGCGGCGCGCGCGGGCCGATGGTCGAGCCGGGGACGTACACGGTGAAGGTGGCGCTTGGAGATGATTCGCAGACGCAAACCGTGAAAGTGGAAGAAGACCCGCGCATACAGATCAGCGCAACCGATCGCGCCGCACGTCACGATATGCAGATGCAATTGTACGACCTCTACAAACGAGCGGACGAAGGTGCGAAGACAATCGGAGGACTGAAAAAATCACTCACGGACACGCTGGCGGCGTGGAAAAAACCGGGCGCGCCGAAGATTCCGGACGACATTCGCAAACAGGCCGAGGCGCTTTCGAAAAAAGTGAACGACCTGAGCGGCAAGTTCGTAACGGAGCGCGGTGCTGGGGGGGCGGGCGGACCACTGCATTACACGCCTCCGCCGCTGCCGCAGCGCGTCGGACGGCTGATGTTCCAGCTCGAGGGATACACCGCCGCACCAACGCAGGGGGAGAAGGACGAAATGGCGGGAGTGTCGCAGGAGCTGAGCACGGCGCTGGATTCCGTGCATGCGATTGTGGACACGGACCTCGCCAACCTGAATAAAGCGCTCAGAGACGCAAATGTGCCCTACATAACGATAGGGCCGCCGGAGCCCCCGCCGCGGCGCGGAGAATAAGTGGCGGCATTTGAGTGGGTTTGAAGGGGTCCGTCGCGGAGGCACCTTAGAGTTATAGGGATTGGGCAGTACTAGGGTACCAGGACGAATTGAACCTTGCGGCCTATCGACGCTGCGGGCGCGCGAAGGCAGAATGACGGTGCATTCGAGGTTCGGTGTTGCGTCCCCCCGCTCCATCGAGCCCCGAATTAGTGCACCTCCATCACCCCATGCCCACAGCGGCCGGCACCCCCACCGGCCGCTTTTTTTGCGCCTTTAAAATCCCCGTGGCCGGCTGAGAACGCGAGACACTCCCTCTTCGTTAGATTCCAAATTCCACTTTATGGAGGGAAATACGGTTTCGAGTAGGCTATGGAGAGCTCGCGCGAAGGCAA
>DATGJE010000020.1:0-3999 GCA_035295305.1 Candidatus Acidiferrales bacterium
CGGCTACTAACGGAAAGGCTACCGCGTCGGCTGCAAAATCAATTTCTGCACGCGCCAGTTCAGCAATTCCGCCACGTACAATTCATTTTCCGACGGGCACGCGATCTCATGTATCCAGCCGAATTGCTTTAATTGTTTTCCGGACTCGCCGAGCATTCCCAAAACTTTCCCATCCAGACTCAGCTTGTAAATTCTTCCCGGAAAAGCATCGGAACTGTAAAGCACCTGATGCGGCCCCGGCGTGGTACAAATCGCCCACGGCGCACCGGGCGCCATCGTTCCCGTCGTCGAAGTGGGTTTACGTCCAATCGCGGGACGCGCATCGGGCGGCGCCGGCACGTCAATCGTGATTTGCCGCAGAAATTTCCCCTCGCCGTCGAACACCTGAATTCGCCGGTTGCCGCGATCCGCCACGTAAACATTTCCGTTCGCGTCAACGGCGATGCTGTGCGGCGTGTTGAACTGTCCCGGACCGTCACCCGGCTCGCCCCAAGACATCAGCCAATTTCCATCCTTGTCGACTTTCGCGACGCGCGAATTGATGTAGCCGTCGCTGATGTACGCGTTGCCCGCCGCGTCCCACGCCACGTCCGTCACTTGCCGGAACATTCCGTCGACGGGAGGCAGCGGCGGCTTGGGATGCGCGAGCGGGCCTGTGTGCTCGTCCGCGGCTTCCTGCTTGCGTCCGAAAACCATCGCGACACGGCCTTCGGGATCGAATTTGATCACCATGTCCGAACCTTTGTCCGTTGCCCAAATATTGTCGTGCGCGTCCACTTTCACCGTGTGCGCGAACGACCACGCGTACAACTTGTGCCCGATCTCGCGGATGTAATGTCCATCCGCGCCAAATTCCAAAAGCTGCGCCGCTGCCGCGCCATACGCAGGCCCGCTCGTATTTCCGCGCGAGAAAACAAACACATGCCCCTTCGAATTCACCGCCACTCCGGACGCTTCGCCCAGATAAAGATTCGGCGGCAATTTCAAAAAGTCCGGGACGGAGCGGTAGGGAATTTCCGGCACGCTGGCCTGTTGCGCAAAAGCCCGCCCGTTTGCGACGCAGCCCGCTACCACGCAGCACCATACAATCAAGCAGCGCCTCATAAATGTCCTCCGGGACGGCAATTCTTCGCCGCAAATGTTCGCAGCCTGCAGAGTATAGCCCAGCACGCAAATAATTCGTCGCGGCGGGAATCGGCGGGAAGGGAATCGAGGAGCAGACGCGCGGAGTCGCCGGAATGCGGTTCAGCCCGCGCAAAATTATTGTGAATGGATTTGGCGACGACGCGCGCGTGACGCGCGTTACAGTGTGTTGCGTCTGCCGCGAGGAGGAATTTCGTCTTCCGGCACTTCGCGCGTTTTGATGTCGCCCTGGTCGGCGTCCGGAGCGTTTTCGATGCCGTCGATGATTCCGGCTTCGTAGTCCTGGCCGTCCTCGACAAGTTCGCGGACGCTCTCCGAATCCGCCGTTTCCACGTCGGTCAGTCCTTGAATATCGCCCGATTGTCCGGCGCTGCCCGAGCCCGGGCCTACGCTAGTCACCGCAATGTCGTTGCCTACCGAACGAACGCCGCGCGAGAGCCGTTCTCGCCGCGCCGCTTTGTTTTTGCGCGCCGCTTTCCTCGCGAGCGACGCTGCGGCTTTGCCCGTTAACCGCTTCTTCGCCGCAGCGGTTCCGCGCTTCGCCGTTTTCCTTTTGCGCGTCACAATTTTCTTACGCGCACTTTTCGCGCGAATTGTTTTCTTCTTGCCTTTCAGTTTTTTCTTAGCCATGCGCAGAGTGTACCACTCGCCCGCAGTGTGAACAATCGGACGCGCGCGTTTCAGGTGAGCTTATTGTTATGTGGCGAGCAGCGGGGAACTAGCGCTGGTTTTCTTTCGCGCTTTTGCCAGGCGAATCGTACAGCGAAGACGACAGCGACGCCGTCACGGGATACGATTTCCCGCCGTCGGAAATTCGCGTGACCAGCAACACGTACCGGAAGCCTTCCGGATGTTCCCGGCTGCGCAGCAGCACCAGCATGCCCGTCACTGCCGCATCCGTATGCGCGATGATCTCCGTGCCCGACGCGAGAGACGACACTAAAGTCCCACGGAACGGCGTGCCGTCCGCGTCCCGCGTCGAATCAATCGTCTCCAGCATTTTGACGCGCACCACGGTTCCGGCGGGGAATTCATCCATGGCGTCGGAATTTGATGCTTTCAGGCGGGTCTGCAACTGAAAATTCAGCACCGAACCTGCGTTGACGTGCACCTGGCTGATCGCCGGCGGCGCGCTCCATGCAGGCAACGAGAACAAACTCACGGCGAACAGCACTGGGGCGAGGCGTTTCATAGGGCTGGGCTCCCAAATAAAATGCCAACGCTTTACTTAATATCGCAGCGTTGGCGCCCCGTCAAGTTTTCGCGCGAACTCGATTTCCTAATTTGCTCCTGTTCGCGTGGCCAGTTGAATCAATGCGGCGTGCGATTGCGCCCCAGCGTGAAAACGATTCCCGTCGAGATCCACAAATTATTTTGATTCGTCCGTAAAAACGATGTGCGGTAATAATCCGCGTCAAACACGCGCACCGACCAGTGCGGCGAGATGTGATAGTCCAGGCCGCCGCCCGCTTTGAACGAGAATCCGTTCTCCGAAAATTTCGGGCCGCCCGGACTGGTGACGTTCAAATCCAGCCGCGAGCCGCCCGCCAGGAATTCCCCAAACGTGATGAACGATGTGGAATGGAAGGGGCGGTAAAAAACGCGCGGGCCAAAGTGATTGCCATAAATACGCGTGTTCGCGCCCGTCACGGAGCCGTATTGCGCGCTGGCGTCGGCCTGCAGTTGCAGCCACGGCAGAATGTTGACGCCCACGCTTCCGAAGAATCCGTTCATGTTCGGATAGGCGCTCGCATTGTTGAACTGCGTGTGCGCGAATCCACCCGTGAATTCCACGGTCATGCCTTGCTTCAAACCCTTCACTGGCTGTTGTGCGCTTGCCGGAATCGACGTCAGCAGCAGCGCGAAACACAATACGAACCCCTTCATCGTCAACCTTTCGCGGTTCAGCGAACTGGGACATGAACCAGCAGATGAAATTGTCAGCCGCGCGGTTGTCTCGCCGCGCACTTTTTTTGCTGCTCTGGGAATCTGACTGCAACGGCCGGGGGAAGACTAGAGTGACAATTTTCGCGTAAACTTTCAATCCCGCTTTTACACCCGGTTTCGATGCGCATACTCCGCGCCGGGTTAGCAGCTGTGCTAAGATTTCGCCCATCTGATGCCCGAAACCTTCAAAGAGGCCACAGCCTTGCGGCTTCGTCCCGCGCGAACTCTCTCCAAGCGCGTGGTGCAAATTCTCGACTGCCTCGAAAAACATTACGGCCCGCCGAAGCCTCCGTATCCCACCGATCCCTACGAGATGATTCTGCACCGCAACGCGGGCTACCCGCAATCCGACGAGCGTTGCGACAAGGGTTTTCAGTCGCTCAAAAAGCAAATCGGCCTCGCGCCGAAAAAAATTCTTGCCGCATCCGACGAAGCTCTTCGCGACGCGGCCCGCGCCGGCGGCATGATGCCAGAACTGCGCGCGCAACGCCTTCGCGATATCGCCGCACGCGTCCTCGAAGAATTCGGCGGCAACATGCGCGCTGTGATGAAGCGTCCACTTCGCGACGCGAAAAGGGCGTTGAAGAAATTCCCAACGGTCGCCGACGCCACCGCGGAAAAGATTCTGCTCTTCAGCAAGACCGCGCCCGTCGCAGCTGTCCCGTCGAATTGCGTTCACGTTCCGCTGCGCCTGTTTGGCGGCAAACCCGACCTGGCGCGCACGCAATGGTATGGAGCCTACCGCTTGATGCAGGACATTCTGCGCGACGCGCTCCCGGAAACTTGCGAGGCGCAAATCCGCGCGTACCTGCTGATCAAGCGGCACGCCGCGGAGACCTGCAAGCTCGCGCATCCCCGCTGCGACCAGTGTCCCGTCGCCTCGCTCTGCCCCTTTTACCTGCGCACCCC
>DATGJE010000021.1:0-6157 GCA_035295305.1 Candidatus Acidiferrales bacterium
GCTGCCGGTTCACGGCATCGGCGGCGATTATTTCGACGTTCTGCGGCTTGACACCAATCGCTTTGCACTTTGCATTGCCGATGTCGCCGGAAAAGGAATCGCAGCCGCGCTACTGATGTCGAATCTGCAGGCGACGGTGCGCAGTTTGGCCGCGCAGAATTTGGATCCCGCTGAATTGACGGAACGCGTTAATCGACTGGTCGGCGAAAATACGGCGCCCGATCGTTTCATTACTTTCTTTTATGCCGTGTTCGATGCGCAAAGTCGGCGAATGCTTTACACCAACGCGGGGCACAACGCGCCGATTGCGCTGGGACGCGACGGTTCCGTCAGGCGCTTGAGCTGTGGCGGCCAGGCGCTCTCCATTTCCGCGGGCCAATACTACGAGCAAGAGCAAATTGCTCTGACCGAAGGCGACCGCTTGATTTTGTTTACCGATGGAATCACCGAGACCACGGACAGTCGCGGTGAAGAATTCGGCGAGACAAGATTGTTGGCTGTTCTCCAGGAAAACCGCGCACTCGGCGCAACCAGGATTCAAAAAAATGTGCTGGGCCGAGTTGCCGAGTTTAATGGAAAAAACTTTCAGGATGACGCAACGCTCACCGTTTTAGCTGTCAGCTAGCAGACCGTGGCGCCGGGACTGATGGTCAGAATTAGGAGATTCGAGCAATGAACACATTGGCGCAGGATGTTCGCTACGGATGGCGCGTGCTGAGGAAAAGCCCGGGGGTGACGGCGCTGGCTGTGCTCGCGCTGGCGCTGGGCATTGGCGCGAACGCGGCGATCTTCAGCGTAGCGGATCCGCTGCTGCTGCGTCCCGAGCCGTTTCCGAATCTGGGGCGGCTGGCGCTGGTGTTCAACAAGGTGGGCACGCTCACCGACGAGAACTCGATGTATGCGCCTGACTACGAGGCGATTCGCAGCCAAAGCACTTCGTTCGAGCAACTCGCAGCGCATTTCGGCAACAGCGCGAATCTGACCGGGCAAGGCGACCCGGAACGCGTGCAAGCAGAGAAGGTCACCACGAATTTTTTCGATACGCTCGGAGTGCAGCCGATTCTGGGACGGAGCTTCACAGCTGAGGATGGAACGCTAGGCCGCGACGGCGAAGTGGTCCTTAGTTACGGCTTGTGGCAAAGCAAGTTCGACGGCGACGCTAACATCGTCGGGAAAAAAACTGAAATCAACGGGCGCAGCTACACAATTACCGGCGTTATGGGGAAGGATTTCAACTATCCGGTTGCGACAGATTTGTGGGAGCCGATCGCGTTTACTGCGAAAGACAAAACGGATCACGAAAACAATTATCTTTTGCCCATCGGACTGCTGAAGCCGGGCGTTTCCGTTTCGCGCGCGGCGGCGGAATTGAGCGGCATCGGGCAGCAATTGGCGAAGGGGTTTCCGCGGTCGAATAAAGACATGGGCATACGCGTTGTGCCGTTTCGCACGTATGCGACGGATGAACTGACGCACAATTTCATGTTGTTGTTGTTGGCAGCGGTGGGATTCGTGTTGCTGATTGCGTGCGCGAACGTGGCGAATTTGCAGCTGGCTCGCGTCGCCGGACGCGAAAGGGAAATCGCGGTGCGCGCGGCGCTGGGGGCGAGCCGATGGCGCGTGGTGCGGCAACTCTTGACGGAGAGCGTGATTCTGGCGCTGGGCGGCGCAGCGGCGGGATTGCTCTTGGCGCAATGGGCGGTCGGACTAATTGTGGCGCATATGCCGGCGGAACTTTCGCAGTACGTCGCGGGATGGAATCGCATCGCGCTCGACTGGCGAGCAGTTGTGTACACGGTCGCGATTGCCGTTGTGGCGGGAATCATTGCGGGGCTCGCGCCGGCGCTCGGTCATTCGCAGCCGGATCTTTCCGATGCGCTGAAGGAAGGAGGGCGCGGAGGTTCGGGACGCGCATCGCACCGGCTGCGCAGCGTGCTGGTGGTGGCGGAAGTGGCGGCTTCGCTGGTGCTGTTGGTTGGAGCGGGATTGCTCGTCAAAGGATTCCGCGCGTTGCTCGGCGCAAACGAGCAATTCGCGCCACAGAGTTTGTTGACCATGAACATTGCGCTGTCCATGGCGAAATATTCCGACCAAGAGAAGCAAGCGGAGTTCTACGAGCAAGCCCTCGAGCAAATGACGACAATTCCAGGAGTGGAGTCCGCTTCGCTCGCGACCGCAGTGCCGGATTCGGATACTTTCGGCTACCACCCATTCACGGGCGAGGGCAAGGCTTGGACGCAAGACACGGGACACATCGCTCTGGCTGAATCGATCAGCGCGAATTATTTCCGGACGCTGCACTTGCCGCTGCTGCGCGGCCGCGAATTCACGGACTCGGATAGAACGAATGCACAACGCGTTGCGATTATCAATCGCTCGATGGCTGAGCGCTACTGGCCCGGGGAAGATGCCCTAGGGAAACACATCAAACGGGGACAGCCGGA
This sequence comes from Candidatus Acidiferrales bacterium, assembly GCA_035295305.1. Taxonomy (GTDB): domain Bacteria; phylum Acidobacteriota; class Terriglobia; order Acidiferrales; family UBA7541; genus DAHUXN01. The sequence continues at coordinate 2,445 of DATGJE010000021.1, forward strand.
TTCGAAGTATCCATGGATGACGATTGTCGGGATCGTTGCGGACGCGAAGTACAACCCGTATTTGTCGACTGCGAACAACGCTGTTTACGCGCCTTACGCGCAGGATGCGAAGATGACCGCGTCGTTTCTCTTGCGCACGAAGGGCGATCCGCTCAGCTTCATTCCCGCCGTGCGCGCGAAGATTCGCGCCGTGGATCCGGAGCAGCCGATTTACGAACCCAAGACGCTGGCGCGGCTGACGTATGAAGAGCTGATCGGCATTTCGTACATTGCGGCGATGATGGCGGCGCTGGGATTGATTGCGCTCGTGCTCGCGTCATCGGGAGTTTATGGCGTGATGGCGCATTCGGTGACGGAACGAACGCACGAAATTGGAATTCGGTTGGCGTTGGGCGCCCAGCCGAAACAGGTGCTGCGATGGATTGTTGAACGGGGAATCCGGCTGGCGGTGATTGGACTCGGGATTGGCCTTTTGCTCGCGTTTGCGCTTGCTCGATTGCTGGCGAGCTTGCTCTTCGGTGTTTCGGCGACGGACCCTATTATTTTCATCGGGATTCCATTGCTGCTGGCGATCGTAGCGATCGCGGCGTGTTATTTGCCGGCGCGGAGGGCGATGAGGGTGGATCCGATGGTGGCGCTGAGATATGAATAGAATAAACGGTATTGACTTATGACATATAAGGCTGCCAGCATAGCCGACGCACAAAGCTTTTTGAATCGCCGCTACGCTTATCCAAGGTACAAATGGGCACCTTTTGGCAGGATTTGCAGTATGGCGGCCGTTTGCTTCTTAAAAGCCCGGCCTTCACGCTTATCGCCGTTGTCACTCTCGCCCTCGGCATCGGCGCCAACACCGCGATTTTTGGCATCGTAAACACTGTACTCCTGCGGCCACTGCCTTACCCGAACCAGCAACAACTGGTCAACGTGTGGGAGACCGACAGCAATCGAAAGATTAAGCATGGTAGTGTTCCGCCGGGCGATTTTTTTGACTGGCGTGCGCAAAACCAGGTCTTTCAGGGCATTAGCGCATTTCAGTTCGATGTCTTCAACCTCACGGGAGCGGGCGAGCCTGAACAAGTTTGGGGCGGGCGTGTTTCCGCCAATTTTTTTGATCTACTCGGAGTCAGACCTATAGTCGGCCGGACATTTCGTCCCGACGAAGAGCAACCCGGACATGCCCGCGTCGTAATGATTAGCCATGCCGTCTGGGCGAGGCACTTCGCCAGTGACCCGAACGTCGTAGGACACAGCGTAACGCTCGATGATAACCCATACACCGTGATTGGAGTGCTCCCAGCTGACTTTAGCCTTCTAGGTCTGAGCCGCCAGTTCGAGGTGTGGGCCCCGCTCGCGCTTTCGCCCAGCGACATACGCCGAGACAATCCTTCTCTGATTGTTTTCGCACGACTAAAACCTGATGTCACGATCGCGCGGGCGAATTTGGATATGGACGACATTTCTCGCCGCCTGTCGATGGCATATCCGGCAACGAACCAGGGGGTAGGCACGCGGGTGGATTCCATGCACGAGCTCATGAGCCGCGGCTTCGGGAATCCTCTGCTTCTGCTGCTTGCCTCGGTTGGCCTCGTCTTACTGATTGCCTGCGCCAATGTGGCAAACCTGCTGCTCGCGCGAGCGGCTGGCAGAGAAAAGGAAGTGGCGATTCGGTCGGCTTTGGGTGCGGGACGGCTGCGGCTTGTTCGCCAGCTTTTCACTGAAAGCATTCTGCTGGGACTTGTAGGCGGTGCGGCCGGTCTTCTTTTTGGGTATGGCGGCCTGAAGATTCTGCCGGCCATTCTTCCTCCCGCTGGCGGGATTGATGAAATACCGCGGATGAATATGGTCGGGATAAATGGAACCGTTTTCGCTTTCACAATCGGCGTTGCAATTCTGACCGGAATTATTTTTGGCTTGGCTCCGGCTTTCCAATGCTCCAAGGCGAATTTAGCTGAGTCTCTAAAGGAAAGCGGACGCAGTTCCACCGGCGGCATGCAGCGGCGCCTTACCCGAAGCTTTCTCGCAATCATTGAAATTGGATTGTCGCTTGTTCTTTTGATCGGCGCAGGCACGCTGATTCGCAGCCTCCGCGGTTTGCTCGATTCCAATCCGGGTTTCAATCCGAAGAATGTCCTTTCGATGCAAATTTGGCTGCCCGAATCGCACCATCAAGGCACCGCCCAGACGCGCGAATTCTTCCAACAGCTCATCGAGCGGATGCGCACACTGCCCGGTGTCAATTCCGCCAGCGCCATTAACTTCTTGCCTTTAACTTCCTGGGCCGACTTCGCCAATTTTGACATCGCAGGGCGACCGTCTCCGCCGCCTCGCCAGGAATTTGTCGCCCAATACCGTATAATTGATCCTCAATATTTTCAAACGATGCAAGTCCCGCTGATTCTGGGACGCTACTTCACGGACACAGATAATCAGAGCGCGCAAGGTGTCGCGATCGTCAATCAGGCGCTCGCGGGACAATATTGGCCCAATCATGACGTTATTGGCCAGCGAGTGCGTCTCCATTTACAGGAATCGAAATCGGTGCCGTGGCGGCCGGGGGCAAGCGATGCCTGGTTGACAATCGTCGGAATTGTCGCCAACACGAACGAGCGCAAACCGGGCGATCAAAGCGAGGGAGAGCTTTATCTTCCGTATCTCCAAACTCCGTCGCGGATGATGCGGTTTGTCTTGCGCACTAGCGGGCCGCCAGAATCGCTCGCCAGCGCGGCAAGGCAAGTCGTCCAGTCGATCGATCCGAACCAACCGGTAACGGAAGTCCAATCCATGGAGCAACTGGTTTCCGCGTCGGTCTCAAGCGAGTCACTCAATGCGAGCCTGCTCACGTTTTTCGCGGCGCTGGCGCTGATCCTCGCCGGAATCGGAATTTATGGCGTTATCTCCTATGGCGTAGAGCAACGCACTCACGAGATCGGGATTCGATTGGCGCTGGGAGCACAGCCGAGGGATGTTCTGCACCTGATCGTTCGCCAAGGCGTGCGATTGGCTCTCATCGGCATCGTGATTGGCTTGGGTGCGGCGTTCGGCCTTATTCAGGTGCTGTCTGTGGCGATGTTCGGCATCAAGTCTATCGATCCGGCATCGTCGATAATCGCGGTGGTGCTACTCTTCTTGGTCGCGTTTTTCGCGTGCTACATACCAGCGCGACGAGCAACGCGGGTTGATCCCGTGCAGGCCTTGCGCTACGAGTGACGCCTGTACTTTCCCTTGGCAACTTCATGTTGTTCATTTCAGGTACGGCTATGTCCGGAATCGGACACTCCTCCCGAATGCGCAATCCCGGCATCTTGTGGTAAGCTCCTCAAAATATGACAGCTTACGCCTAGAGCGGAACTAGGCGAGGCACGTGCCTCAAGTTTCATGGGGACGCTTGCATGGATACTCTGTGGCAGGACATTAAGTACGGTTTCCGGACACTTGGGAAAAGCCCCGGCTTCACGGCGCTTATCATTCTGACGCTAGCACTTGGCATAGGCGCGAACACTGCCATGTTCAGCGTCGTCTATGGCGTTCTGTTGCGCCCCCTGCCTTACCCCCAAGCCGACAGAATCTCCCAGCTTTCCTTGAGCTATAAAGGTCAGCTTGATTATTCCGGGTTCGACGCCCGAGAGTTCGATTTCTGGAAAACACACGATCAGCCATTCCAGTACCTCGCCGCAACCACGAGAGTGGGCTTTAATCTTTCCAGCGGAAGC
>DATGJE010000022.1:0-6230 GCA_035295305.1 Candidatus Acidiferrales bacterium
GAAAGCGCCAAGAGCGCCTCGATCGCCGACAGCAAAAAAGTGGTCGAGATTTGCACGCAGTACGCGCAAAAAGGAATGCTCAACATTTTCATCGCGGTGTTCTTCGCCGCGCTTTCGTTCGCGTTCCTCGAGCCTTTCTTCTTCATCGGCTACTTGATTTCCATCGCGATGTTCGGTCTCTATCAGGCGATTTTCATGGCCAACGCGGGCGGCGCATGGGACAACGCGAAGAAAATCGTTGAAGTCGAGCTGAAACAGAAAGGCACTCCGCTGCACGATGCCACGGTTGTCGGCGACACAGTCGGCGATCCGTTCAAGGACACTTCGTCGGTCGCGCTCAATCCGGTGATCAAATTCACTACGCTGTTTGGTTTGCTCGCGGTCGAACTCGGCGTGCAATTGACGGCAGAGAGGGGCGGCAGCGGGTTGACGCACATCCTGTCCGCGGTGTTCTTCCTCGTCTCGTTCTTCTTTGTCTACAGATCGTTCTACGGCATGCGCATCAAGAGCGGGACTGCGGCGTAGCAGCGCTGTTCAAGCTGTCGAACGAGCGGATCGCTGAAGTATGGCATCGCGGGCCGACAGGATTGTGTTGACGTGGATGCGCACTGTGTCGGCCACGCGGCGCGCATAACCGCCCGCGAGCGTCACCGCAATCGGTACACCGTGACGTCGCGCATGGTCGAAAACTAAATCGTCACGCCGCCGCAAACCTTCCATGGTTAGCGCGAGTCCACCAAGCTGATCTTCGCGATACGGATCCGCGCCCGCGATGTAAAAAATCAAATCCGGACGAAACATCTCAAACGCCCGAACCAGATGCGCCTCTAAAATCGCCAGATAGTTCTCGTCGTCCGTGCCATCGGGCAAATTCGCATCCAGATCCGACGGCGGCTTCGGGTACGGATAATTATTCTCCTGGTGAATCGAAAATGTGAACACGGATTCGTCGTCTGCGAAAATCGCGGCCGTGCCGTTTCCCTGATGCACGTCCGTATCGATGGTCATCGCGGCCTTAATGGCGCCGCCGAATTGCAAACGTCGAATCGCGATCGCGACATCGTGAAGCACGCAGAAACCTTCGCCGTGGTCGGGATAAGCGTGATGGAAACCGCCGCCAATATTCACGGCGCAGCCGTCGGCAAGGGCGCGTTTTCCTGCTTCGATTGAGCCGCCTGCGCCCAGCCAGCAGGCGTTGATAAGTTCCTTGGAGTAGGCGACCTCCATGCGAAGGATCTCGAGATAATTCAGCGTGCCGGTTTTCAATTTGTGGACGTACTCGGGCTCATGAACGCGCAGAACGTCTTCATCCGTCGCGGCCGCCGGTGAAAGAAAATCAGACTCATCGGCCAACCCTTCTGCCAGCAGCGTCTCGCGAACCAGCCGGTATTTCTGCGACGGAAAAACATGCGCGCCCAGATGCAGATCGTAGCCGTCGTCGTAAATTAGTTTGAATGGCAGCATCGCAACGCGAGCGTAGCCCGAAAGAACGGAAATGACAAATCCAACACGCCTCGTCCATGCGTACTCGAAATGACACGGCGGCGTGATCGTGTTAGCATTCGGGTGAGAGATCGATATTTGAAGCAAAGAAACAAATGACGCGTCGCATTCAATCTGTCGCCCTCATCCTGGCGCTTTTGGCCACGCCGCTCGCGCTTTTGTCGCGCAGCTATGCCTGCGCTCCCGGCCAATGCACAATGATGTGCTGTTTGGCGCGCAAACACGGCAGCCACTCCATGAATATGAATTGTGCCGGCCACGCATCGGCGGGCGAATCATCCTGCGCGATGCGATGCAACTCGAACAAGAATGTCGATTACGGGCTTGCGTCGCCGCTGCCTCCCACGCAATTGTCAGCGGCGCTTGCGCTACCAGCGCCTCGAGTCGCAGAAATGCTTTTTAGTGGTGATTATCGACACGCCATTCCCGGTTTTTCCCGCATTCCTTTCGAACCTCCGCGCGAGTAGCCCTCCAAGCCCCACTTAGCGCAACGAAAATCCATTCAGGCTCAGGAGGCCAGACATGCGTCTGTTCCGCTTTACCGTTTTCTCGCTCGTTTTATTTTTGTGCGCGTGCGCAGCGTTCGGCACGATATTTGGGACCGTTCGGGGAATTGTGCATGATCCGCAGCACCGCCCAATCGCCGGGGCGGAAGTCACGATCAAAGCCGCTGCATCCGATTGGACGAACTCGGCGAAGTCCGACGCCAACGGCGAATTCAATTTCTCCGCCGTGCCCGTGGGAGATTACGTCATCACCGTCAGCCAGCCCGGCTTCGCGACGGTGCAACAACAAATCACCGTCCTTTCCGATTCTTCGCCCATCTATCACATCCCATTGCCGCTTGCGACGGTGAAACAGGAAGTGACCGTGCGGGGCGAAACGCAAGCGGCCAACGTCGAATCAGTGACTCCGACGACGCTTGTCAGCCGGGAGAATATTCAGCAGACTCCTGGAGCGGATCGGACGAACAGCCTACAAATGATAACGGATTATGTTCCAGGCGCGTACGTCACGCACGATCAATTGCACGTTCGCGGCGGCCACCAAGTAAGCTGGCTGATTGACGGCGTTCCCATACCCAACACGAATATCGCCAGCAATCTGGGTCCGCAAATTGACCCGAAGGATATCGATTACCTGGAAGTGATGCGCGGCAGCTACGATGCGGGTTACGGCGACCGGACTTACGGCGTGTTCAACGTGGTTCCACGAAGCGGCTTCGAGCGCAACAACGACGCCGAGATCATCACCAGTTTCGGCAATTTCTACCAGACAAATGATCAGATTAATTTCGGCGGGCACACCGATCGCTTTGCATACTTCGGCGGCTTGAACGGCAACCGGAGCAATCTGGGCCTGCAAACGCCGGTCAGCGCTGTGTATCACGACTCAGAAAACGGTTTCGGCGGATTCGGTTCGCTGATGTATAACGCCGACGCAAAAGACCAATTGCGTTTCGTCACGTCGCTGCGCCGCGATTATTATCAGATTCCGTACGACCCGAGTGATCCGTCCAGCAGCTTGCGCGATGGCCAGCGTGAATCCGATGCACTCGCGGAATTTTCCTGGGTGCGCACCGTCAGCTCGAACATGCTGCTGACCGTGTCGCCCTTTTATCATTTCAACCGCGCGAATTACGAGAGCAATCCCATGGACATACCGACTGCGACAACCGACAATCGCGCGTCCAGTTATGCCGGCGGCCAAGCGACTTTTGACCTGAGCGTTGCAAAAAACGACGCGCAGTTCGGCATCTATGGATTCACACAGCGCGACAACGAAACATTCGGCCTGATTTTCAACGACAACAGCGGCAACGCTAACTTCCGCACGCCGGAAAGTTCGGATGGCCGTTCGACAGATTTGTGGGTTCAGGACAAGTTCCAAGTCACGCCTTGGCTAACGTTGCTCGGAGGCGTCCGCCAGTCGTATTTCTCCGGCGCGATCAGCGAAAGCGCCACCAGCCCGCGAGCCGGCGTGTCAGTGTTGATTCCGCGTATTAACTGGGTGTTCCACGCATTCTATGGCCACTACTACCAGGCGCCTCCGCTGCTGACGGCGTCGGGGCCGCTGCTGCAATTCGTCACCGGCCAGAATTTGGGATTTATTCCGTTGCGCGGCGAGCGCGATGAGGAGCATCAGTTCGGCGTCACGATTCCCTACCGCGGGTGGTTTCTCGACGCCGACAATTTTCAAACGCGCGCCGAGAATTTCTTCGACCACAACAATGTGGGCAACTCAGACATTTTCTTCCCGCTGACGATTCAGCAGGCGCTCATCCGCGGGTGGGAAGTGACGCTGCGCTCGCCACGCCTTTGGAATCGCGGCCAGTTTCATTTGGCATATTCCAATCAGATCGCCGAAGGAGAAGGGACCATCACCGGCGGGTTGACGGATTTTTCGCCGCCTTCGGGATATTTTCCCCTCGACCACGACCAGCGAAACACACTCAACGCCGGATTTGACGCCACTCTGCCATGGGACACATTTGCTTCCACCAACGTCTACTACGGCTCGGGATTCACGAACGGCGAATACAACCCCCCGACCGTGCCGAATCTCTACTTGCCGGGTCATACGACGATCGATCTGTCACTGGGCCGACATTTCGGCGAGAATTTCTCGGCAACGCTCACCGCGCTCAACGTGACGAATCGCCATTTGCTGACCGACAATAGTTTAACGTTCGGAGGATTTCATTGGAACGATCCGCGGGAAATCTATGTTGAGCTTCGCTATCACTTCCATTACTAGCAGCTTCTTGAAAAGCTTTTCGGAAACTGCAAAGAACCAAGTCGGGGGCCTTGCTGGCGAAATACGCGTCTTAGGATGACGCGAGAGGCGCGTCAGCTTTCGCGGTCGAGAATAAAATCCGGGACGGAGAGCAGCGCGCGGCGATATTCGGAGTCTTTGCAGATATCGAGGCAAGCCTTCGCGCGATTCGCGTATTCGACGGCCAATTGCCGCGAATGTTCGAGCGCACCTGAATTGCGCACCAGCGAAGTAATCTGCTCGGGATGAACACTCTGAAATCCTTTTTCACGCAACACGGTCGCGACCAGGTCGCGCCCACTTGGATGGCCGTCGTGTCCCGCGCCATTTTGCAAAGCAAAGATCAAAGGCAGCGTCACTTTGCCTTCCTTCAAGTCGCTGAGCACGGGCTTTCCGAGTTTTTCAGATGACGCGGTGAAGTCGAGCAGATCGTCGACAAGCTGAAACGCGAGGCCGGATTGCCGACCATATTCGGCGAGCGCGTTGCGGGTTCGCAAATCATCATCACCGAGCACTGCGCCCAGCTCCGCGCAGCCACTGAAGAGACAAGCCGTCTTTCGGTACGAAAGGTCGATCGCTTCCGATTCGGTCAAGTCGATGCGGTCAAGACAAGTGAGTTGCAGCAGTTCGCCTTCGACCATGTTCTGTGTCAGCTCAATCAAAATATCGAGCACGGAAAAATTCCGTGCCTGTAGCGCGATTTTGAACGACTGCATGTACAGCCAGTCGCCAGCAAGCACGCTCATGTGATTGCCCCAGCGCGCATTCGTCGAGGGACGGCCGCGGCGCGTATTCGCGCCATCAATCACGTCGTCGTGAATCAACGTGGCGCTGTGAATCATCTCGACGACAGCGCCCAGCGGAATCGCGCTCTCGCCGCGATAGCCGCACGCGCCCGCCGCGAGCAGGAGCAGCGCAGGGCGCAACCGCTTGCCGCCGCCTTCGCGCAAATAGCCGCCGATTTCCGCGATCGGCTGAATCGCTTCGCCCGTCTGCGCGGCGATTTCCTGCTCGACGAGCGCAAGATCGTCGCGCACCAGGTCAAAAATTTCACGAACAGTCAGTACGGCGATGGCGCCCTCCGGCGGCTATTGATGGGTGGAGCGCTCCACCCGGTCTGCAAGATGCCCACTTGCAAGATGAAAGAAACGGCGGAAGTTTTCCGCCGTCGCTTGCGCAACTTCATCCGGCGCTAAGTTTCTCACATTCGCCAAGGTCTGCGCTACCTCCACGACGAAGGCGGGCTCGTTGCGCTTTCCGCGAATGCGCTGGGGCGGCAGGAAGGGCGAATCGGTCTCGACGAGAATTTGGTCGAGCGGCAGCGCTGCCGCTGTATCGCGCAAATGCGCCATCTTCGGATATGTGACGTTCGCCGAAAACGAAATCACGAAGCCCATGTCCATTCCTTGTTGGGCTTCAGCGAGCGTTCCCGTGAAACAGTGAAAAATCCCGCCAAGACCGCTCGGACGCCAGTCCTGCTCCAGAATTCGCAAACAATCGGGCCACGCATCGCGGCAATGAATAATGACGGGCAAGTCCGCAGCGCGTGCCAAAGTCAGCTGGCGGCGAAAAACGCTTTGCTGCACGTCGCGCGGCGAATGATCGTAAAAATAATCGAGGCCAATTTCACCCCACGCGAGCACTCGCGGATGCTTGGCGAGTCGCGCTAATTCCTCGTACCACTCATCTGTCGCCAATTTCGATTCGTGCGGATGAACGCCAACCGTTCCGTAAATCCAGTCGTACTTCTCCGCGAAAGGAATCGCCGCATCCAGACGATCGGACGCCGTGCCGCTGCCAATCGCCAGAATCGTGGTCACGCCTGCTTCGCGCGCGCGCGCCAGCATAGCTTCGCGGTCAGCGTCGAATTGTGGAAATTCCAGATGGGCGTGCGAATCGATAATTTGCAACGCGTTTGCCTTTCGTCCGGCCCTTCTACTTTAGCCGCGCGC